>NZ_NFKG01000032.1:0-25625 GCF_002160275.1 Pseudoflavonifractor sp. An187
AGTGCTGTGAGGATTTCGCCCTCATGCGCACCATCCCCGGCATGACCGTCATGTCTCCCGCCGATGACGTGGAGGCCCGCAAGATGGTGAAGGCCGCCTACGAGATGGAGGGCCCTGTATATATGCGCTTTGGACGTGCTGCCGTCCCCGTCATCCACGACGAGGACTATGAGTTCCAGATTGGCAAGGGCGAGGTGCTCACCGATGGCACCGACGTGGCCATCATCGCCAACGGTCTGCTGGTGGCCGAGGCTCTCCAGGCCGCTGAGACCCTGGCCCAGGCCGGTATCTCCGCCCGGGTCATCAACATGGCCACCATCAAGCCTCTGGACGAGGAACTGGTGCTGAAAGCTGCCCGTGAGTGCGGCAAAATCATCACCTGTGAGGAGCACAATGTGCTGGGCGGCCTGGGCGAGGCCGTGTGCGGCGTGCTGGCCGAGCAGTGCCCCACCCCCGTGCGCCGCATCGGCGTCAACGACGAGTTCGGCCACTCCGGCCCCGCCGGAGCCCTCCTCAAGCAGTTCGGCCTGTGCGCCGACCACATTGTGGAGGTGGCCCGGGACTTCGTGGGTAAGTAAAAAATTGCTGCTGCTATGTTCTCCCCTGCCTGCGGGCAGGGGAGATTTTTTGTTTTTTCGGCCCGGCCAAAAATAGTTTTTAGTAAAAATATGCCTGACAAAAAACTGGAATTGGAAACATTTCCAATTGAATTTCAGCGATTTTTCAGAGTTTTAAAGAAAACATACCACTTTGTACAATTTCACATGGATGCGAAATGGAATCTCTTGTGTTTTCGCATAAAGCATGTTACACTTATCCTGCGTATTGGTGCAGAGGGGTGTTTTGCGCCCTTCGGCACGCCGGACCGGATTTTTACCGGGAATGAAAAGAAGGAGGAATATCATGTTCCAAAAGAAACGGCTGCTTGCAGGCGCTTTGGCCCTGGTGATGGGCGCAAACCTGGTAACGGTTGGCGCATTCGCCCGTGGCGAGAGTCGCTCGACCAGCACACAGACTTCCTCTCCTGAGGAGACGGTCTACGTCAACACCTACGGCGGGGACAGCCGCACTGTGGACTTCAATGACCACTGGCGGTTCAACCTGGGCAGCGGCGACGCAGACCCCAACTACAACGACTCCGCTTGGCGGGACGTGGATCTGCCCCACGACTACAGCATCGAGCAGGAGTACAGCAAGAGCGGCGAGGCCGAGAGCGGCTACTTGCTGGGCGGCACCGGCTGGTACCGCAAGACCTTCTCCATCACCCCTGAATGGAAGAACAAGGTCGTATCTGTCAACTTCGGCGGCGTGTACATGAACGCCACCGTGTACCTCAATGGCCATGAGCTGGGCTTCCACCCCTATGGCTATACCTCTTTTGCCTTCGAGCTGCCCCAGGAGTACCTGAACTATGAGGGCGACAACGTGCTGGCCGTGAAGGTGGAGCACCAGACTCCCTCCAGCCGTTGGTATTCCGGCAGCGGTATCTACCGCTCCGTGCACCTGACCGTCACCGATCCCGTGCACGTGGACCGCAACGGTACTTACATCACCACCCCCAAGCTGGCTGAGTCCAACGGCGCCGACGGCACCGTGAACGTGGTCACCACCGTGGCCAACCAGAGCGGTGAGGCCGCCAACGTGGTGGTGCGTCAGAGCATCTACGAGCTGGGCGGCGAGCAGTCTGTGGCTTCCGTCACCGGCGAGACCGTCACCGTGGACGCCAACTCCACCCAGGACGTGACCCTCACCACCAAGGTGGACAGCCCCAAGCTGTGGGACACTGACAACCCCAACCTGTACACCGCCGTCACTGAGGTGCTGGTGGACGACCAGGTGGTGGACACCTATACCACCGAGTTCGGCTTCCGCTGGACCGAGTTCAACAACACCACTGGTTTTGAGCTCAACGGCGAGCCCACCAAGCTCAAGGGCGTGTGCATGCACCACGACCAGGGCGCTCTGGGCTCCGAGGCCTGGTACCGCGCCATCGAGCGCCAGGTGGAGATCCTCAAGGAGATGGGCTGCAACGCCATCCGCGTCACCCATAACCCCGCCGCTCCCGAGCTGGTGGAGATCGCCAACCGCAAGGGCATCATGCTCATCGACGAGGCCTTCGACACCTGGACTCTGCCCAAGAACGGCAACACCCAGGACTACTCCAAGTGGTTCAACGTGACCATCGCCGAGGGCAACAACATCCTGGGCGGCGAGACCGGCATGACCTGGGCCGAGTATGACATCAAGGCCATGGTCAACCAGGACAAGAACTCCCCCGCCGTCATCATGTACTCTCTGGGTAATGAGATCTTCGAGGGCGTGTCCTACGCTGGTTACAGCAACTATCCCACCATCGCCCAGAACCTCATTGACTGGATCAAAGAGGTGGACACCACCCGTCCTCCCACGTTTGGCGACAACAAGCTCAAGGAGAACTGGGACATCGCCAACAAGGTCGCCGCTGTGGTGGCCGAGAACGGCGGCATCATCGGCTACAACTACTCCACCGTCAGCCACCTGCAGACTGGTGTGAGCAAGGGCTGGAAGGTGTACCACTCCGAGACTGCCTCTGCCGTCAACAGCCGCGGCGTGTATGACCGCAAGGGCAACGCCACCGATGTGGGCGGCGACCGTCTGCTCACCTCCTATGATAAGAGTAAGGTGGGCTGGGGTGCCCTGGCTGCCGACGCCTGGTGGCGCGTGCTCCAGCAGGACGCCAGCTCCGGCGAGTTTGTGTGGACTGGCTTTGACTACATCGGCGAGCCCACCCCCTGGAACGGCACCGGCGCCGGCGCTGTGGGCGGTTGGCCCTCTCCCAAGTCCTCTTACTTCGGCATCATCGACACCAACGGCCTGCCCAAGGACAGCTACTATCTGTATCAGAGCCAGTGGAACGAGGATGTGACCACCCTCCACGTGCTGCCCACCTGGGACCAGGATGATGTGTCCAAGGACGGCAGCGGCAAGGTGGAAGTGGTGGTGTACTCCGACGCCCCCGTGGTGAAGGTCTACCTCAACGGTGAGGAAGTTGGCACTGCCACCTCCACCCAGACCACCACCGACGCCGGTTACACCTATCGCACCTTCACTTCCGGCACTGGCGCTTTCTCCCAGAAGTCCGGCTATGAGAGCCTGTACGCCACCTTCATGGTGCCCTATGCCGAGGGTACTCTGGAAGTCAAGGCGTTTGACGCCGAGGGCAACCAGATCACCGACACCGAGGGCCGCAGCGTGGTGAAGAGCACCTCCGGTGCTTCCCAGCTCACCCTCTCTGCTGACCGCGACTCCATCGTGGCCGACGGCGACGACCTGAGCTACATCACCATCGACGTCAAGGACGCCGAGGGCAACCTGGTCAACACCGACGACGTGAACGTCCAGCTCTCCATCGAGGGCGAGGGCACCATCGTGGGCGTGGACAACGGCCGTCAGATCGACCACACCTCTTATCAGAGCCTGTCCCGAAACGCTGCCGCTGGCCAGCTGGTGGCCATCGTGCAGTCCACCGATAAGGAGGGCTCCTTCACCGTCACCGCTACCGCCGACGGCGTGAAGGCTGGCTCCGCCACCGTCACCACCACCGCTCCCGAAGTGGGCGAGGGTCAGGACAACCCCGTCATCAGCTATGACATCTCCCGCTATCACTACGTGAAGGTGGGCAACGCCCCCGTGCTGCCCGAGACCGTGGAGGTCACCTACAAGGACGGCACCACCAAGGAGCTGGGCGTGACCTGGAACGACTACAACGAGGACCTCATCCAGGAGGTTGGCGCCTTCACCATCAGCGGCGTCATCGATGAGGTGAACGTCACCACCACCGTCAACATCAACATGCTGGACCAGGTGGCCGCTCTGCTCAACTACTCCGCCGCCGTGCGCAAGGACGGACAGGTCACTCTGCCCGCTTCCCGTCCCGCTGTTCTGGCTGACGGCACCATCCTCAACGCCGAGTTCCCCGTGGAGTGGAACGTTCCCGAGGACCTCACCGCCACCGTGGGCACCAAGGTGGTGCAGGGCACCAGCCAGGTGTTCGGCGAGGAGCTCACTGTCACCGCCTCCGTCCGTGTGGCTGAGGGCGACGTGACCATCGGCAACAACGTGGCCTCCAACGCCGCTGAGCTGACCCAGAGCATCCCCGAGGGCCTCCAGAGCGATACCCTGGAAGCCATCCGTGACGGCTCCACCGAGGTGGACCCCAACCTGGACGGCGGCCCCAACGAGAGCACCTGGAGCAACTACGACTCCGCTCAGGCTGGCAACAAGTCCGCTTCCATTGCTTTCCGCTATGACACCGCTCAGTTCCTGGGCGAGGTGGTTCTGTACTTTGCCACTGACAGCTTCTCCGCTGCTCTGCCCTCTGACGTGAAGATGGAGGTCAGCAACAACGGCTCCGAGTGGACCACTCTGGACATCACCAAGGGTGAGGCCACCAATCCCCACA
This sequence comes from Pseudoflavonifractor sp. An187, assembly GCF_002160275.1. Classification (NCBI taxonomy): domain Bacteria; kingdom Bacillati; phylum Bacillota; class Clostridia; order Eubacteriales; family Oscillospiraceae; genus Pseudoflavonifractor; species Pseudoflavonifractor sp. An187. Next base: position 4,442 of record NZ_NFKG01000032.1, read on the forward strand.
CCAACGTCACCCGCATCCCCTACACCTTCGAGCCCCAGGATGCCGTGAACTTCCGCATCACCGTCACCAACAAGGAGGGCGATCCCGCTTCCGCCGCTTCCTCTTACTGTGTCAGCCTCACCGAGGTGGAGCTGAATGTGGCTCAGACCAGCTTCCCCATCAACAGCTCTGACGCCCTCACCGGCATCACCGTCAACGGCAAGGCCTGGAACGACAGCCAGCTGGCTGCCCGCACCTATGACACCCAGGCTCTGCTGGTGGATACCCTGGAAGTGGACAACGGCAACAACGTTGCCTACACCGTCATCCCCGCCCACGACAATGTGGTGAAGATCCTCACCGAGTCTGAGGACCACGCCACCCGTGGCACCTACACCATCAACCTGGCCGTCAGCGGCTCCACCAACAACGATCCCACCGATGGCAGCCGTGACTACGACTACACCAAGACCACTGCGACTGCCGCCAGCCAGCAGCTGCCCCAGTCCGGCAGCGAGGGCCCTGTGGAGCTGGCTTTGGACAACAACTCCACCACCTTCTGGCACACCAAGTGGAGCGAGTATCTGGAGAACAGCCCGGAGAAGCGCTGGATTCAGCTGGAGCTGGCTGAGGCCACCGTGCTGGACGCTGTGCGTTACCTGCCTCGTCCCGCTGTGGCCAACGGTATTGTCACCGAGTACCGGGTGGAAGTGAGCATGACCGGCGAGGACGGCTCCTGGACCACCGTGGCCACCGGCACTTGGGGCCACAACACCGATTGGAAGATCGCCGTGTTCAATGAGCCCGTGGAGGCCAAGTTCGTGCGTCTGTACGGCGTGCAGACCCGCGGCGGCACTGGCGACGTGGCCAACCGCTTCATGTCCTGCGCCGAGCTGCGCGTGCGTGTGGCCGAGGAGAAGATCGACCTGTCCGACGCCACCGTCACTCTGGAGAAGGACGTGTTCGCCTACACTGGCTCCGCCATTGAGCCCATGCCCACCGTGGTTCTGGGCGACAAGACCCTGAAGTACGGCGTGGACTACGCTGTGGACTACGCCAACAACGTGGAGCCCGGCACCGCCACCCTCACCGTGCGTGGTATCGTGGACTACTCCGGCACCGTGGAGAAGACCTTCACCATCACCAAGGACGTGGAGCCCACTCCCGAGCCCACTGTGGAGCCCACTCCTGAGCCCACCGTGGAGCCTACTCCCGAACCCACTCCTGAGCCCACCCCCGAGCCCGGCGATGTCAACAAGACTCTGCTGGAGAAGACCGTGACCTATGCCGACACCCTGTCCACCGACGGTGTCACCGACACCGCCAAGAAGGCCTTTGAGGACGCTCTGGCCAACGCCAAGACCGTTCTGGCCAAGACCGACGCCACCCAGGACGAGGTCAACGCCGCTTGGAACCAGCTGCTGGAAGGCATCTGGGGCCTGGGCCTGGTTCAGGGCGACAAGGCCGAGCTGAACAAGCTCATCGCCAAGGCTGAGGACATGATGGCCAACGCCGACAAGTACGTGGAGACCAACTGGCAGCAGCTGGTGGACGCTCTGGCCAATGCCAAGGACGTGGCCGCTGACGGCGACGCCATGGACTCCGACATCAAGCCTGTGGCTCAGGCTCTGCTGGACGCCATCCTGGCTCAGCGCTTCAAGGCTGACAAGTCCATCCTGGAAGACCTCATCGGCAAGGCCGAGGGCATCGACCTGACCGGTTACACCGCCGAGTCCGTGGCCACCTTCCGCACCGCTCTGGCCAACGCCAAGGCCGTGATGGCCGATGCCACCCTGTCCGTGGACGATCAGGCCAAGGTGGACGAGGCCGTGGCAGCTCTGAAGTCCGCCATGGAGGGCCTCACCGCTGGTGGCGCACCCGAGGCCACCGACAAGCCCGAGGCTACCGATAATCCCCAGACCACTCAGAAGCCCGACGCCACTCAGAAGCCTGAGGGCGAGAAGCCCGCTCCGACCGGCGACACCAACAACGTGATGGTGCCCGTGATCGTGGTGGTTGTCTGCGTGGTGGCTCTGGTGGCTGTGGTTGTGGTTGCCCGTAAGCGCAAGCACTAATTCACACCCCGCTGAGCACAAAACCTCATAGGGAACCAAACACCCCCGGACCGATTGGTCCGGGGGTGTTTTTGCGTCTGGGGATACTCCGCTGCCTCCGGTGGTTTCCAGGCCCAAAGCCTCCCTTGTGTAAAGGGAGGTGGCCCGGCGTCAGCCGGGTCGGAGGGATTGACTTTCTCCGAGGACTCGGGTCCGGCTTGCCAGCCTGGCAGGGACGCTCCGCTGGGGTGACTTTCTGCCGCCAGAAAGTCACCAAAGACCGCCAAAGGCGGGGCCTTCCCCCGCCTTGTGGAATCCACCCCGCGGTACTGGGGGCCCCTGCGTCCTCCTTTTTGCGGCCCTTGGTCCGGTGGGGTCACATAGATGGCATGGCAGTTCTTTTGTAAGTGCCAGCTTCTACGACAAAGAAAACTTCTACCGCCAGGGCCTTACTCTGGTGAGCCGCTGTTCCCAGCTAACGAACATCTGGCTCCCGGCGGCGGGAACGCCGCTTTTCCTTAAGTAGGCCCGGACATGGAAACCGCCCAGCTGTAGGGCCAGCTGCCCAGGGGGGCCTGGTGTGGTGGCACAAACAGGAGCCACAGCAAGACCAACGGGCCGAATCCAGGCTTGACGCAGTTCCAGCCTCGTACCCCAGGGAGGTCCTTAGGGGGGAACGCCCTAAGCGGGTTTTGGTTCCTTTTGCCCGCTCAAAAGGAACCCCCAGCGGGAAGCGTCCCCACCAGGCTGGCAAGCCTGAACGAGGCCTTTTAGAAGAACAACCCCTCAGTCTCGTCGGTGCGGACTGAGTATCCCTCGCCTCGCCCCTGGGAGGCGGGGCAAGTCTCGCTCACACCGTCGCACCTCCTCTCCCCACCAAACCCGCTTGCGCTGGGCTTTGGCGGGGACCCCATAATGCAGCCGGGAGCCTTTGGGCATGGTATGGCCCCCAGCGGAGCGCGTCTCCCCTCGCCAGGGGAGCAACTTTGCACCAGAGAAATGGGAGAAGAACCATCTTCTCCGCTTGCCAGCGCCTTTTTCAGGCACAAATAAAAAAAGGCTCCGGGGCACCGCTGCCCCGGAGCAAAAAGAAAGAAGAAAAAGGAGAAATGAAATGAAAAGAAGAAATCACTCTTGCTTGCAAGAATAAGGATACCCGTAATTCATTACAAATATTCATGTCCAATTGTTACAAAAGAATAAAATATTTTCCTATCTCCTCATCCGCCGAATGTCGTCCCCGTAGAAGGTCAGCTCCTGATAGGCACCCGCCAGCCGGGACACCACCTGTGGAGTGTATCGGGCGCCGATCTGCTCCATGGACAGATTGGTGGAGATGATGGTGTGTTTGCCCCCTTGCAGGCGACTGTTCACCACCTCGTACAGGGTGGACTGGGCCAGGGGCGTGGTGAGCTCGCTGCCCAGGTCGTCCAGGATGAGCAAGTCACAGTTCAGATACCGCCGGGTGTCGTCCCGGGCCTGCCGCTCCTGGCCCAAATCCCGGGAAAACTTCTTGGCCTCAAAGGTGGAAAACAGGCTGATGGCGGTGTCGTACACCACCGAGTACCCACGCCCCGACACCTCCCGGGCGATGCACCCGGACAGAAAGGTCTTGCCCAGTCCGGTGCCGCCGGAGAGCAGCAGGTTGTGGAGGGGATAGTCGGGGAAGCGGCGGGCGAACCCCTCGCACACCGTCACCACCCGCTTCATGTTCTCCCGGGGGGAGCGCTTCCCCTCCCAGGGCTGGTCGGAGTACACGTCCAGGCGCAGGCGGTCGAAGTTCTGCTCGTCGGTGAGGTTCAGAAGGGCGGTGAGGGCCTTCATCTGCTCCTGGGCACACAGCTCCTTGAGACAGGTGCACATCTCCGCCCCTGCCCATCCACTGTCCCCGCATTTGGTGCAGGCGGGGGTGGGGTCCAGGGCGTCGGGCTCATAGCCCAGGGTGTGCAACAGCTCCGCCCGCTGGGCCTGGAGCTCCAAGTTGCGCCGCCGGATGTCGGCGATCTCCGGGCCGTCGGCCTGGATGGGCTTGCCGGAGATGGCCAGCCCCGCCAGCTCCGCCATGGTGCCGCCAATGGCCCGGTCCAGCTCCCGCAGACGGGGCTGACGGCGGTAGAGCTCCTGTTCCAGGTCCCAGCGGCGGCGCTCTCGAATCTCTTTCCGCCGGGCCAGCCGGGCAGAGGCCCGCTGGACAATGGCTGCATCGTAGGACATTTAGTTCCCACCTTTCTCCTGTTCCTGCAAGAATTGGTCCAGCCAGTCCGCCTGCTGCTGGATGCGGCTGGCGCTGGGCTGATAGTTCTCCTGGGGTCTGGTCCCCTGGGTCTGGGGCTGAGCTTTGTTGGGTTTTCCGCCCCGCTCCTGCTCCACCTGCTGGGGGGTGGTATAGCCGGACTTTTTCCAGGACTCCAGAATTTTATTCACATAGGGCCAATTCATCTGACCCTTGCGGAAAATGGTGCGCTCATAGGCCAGGTGGATCATCTCATCCGAGAAGCCCCACTGAACCCAGCGGTGGATGTACTCCCGCTCCTTGTCGATGGCGGGCCGCTTTTGGGTGACGCCTACGGCGGACAGCACCCCCCATTCCCGCTGGTCGATGCTCTCCTGGTCTCGCAGATATTCCTCCGCCCGCTCCACCGTGGTGATGCCCAGCCGCTTCCACCGGAAGGCCTCCCGCTTCACCTCGGTCATTCGAGGCAGGGGGGAGGCGTCCCCCTTTTGGCGGCGGCTGGCGCGGACGACGTACCCGGCCAGCATGAAGATGACCTCCACAGGCAGGGCCAGATAGTCGTAGATGGTGTACAGGCTTTTCAGGTCGGTGTCCGAGAACACCCGGCCCAGCAGCCGCTCCATCTCCCGGGACAGCCCATAGAAGCTCTGTTCCCGCTCCAGGGCGTCGGCGATGTCCCCGCGGGTGTACTCCGGGGGGCGGTCGTCCTGCACCGGGGCGGTCTGAGGGGCAGGGGAGACGCCGGGGCAACTGCCCTGGGCCAGCCCCATGGCGGTGAGCCGGGCAAAGGCGGCGCTCATGCGGCCGGGGTCCCACCCCAGCTGGGTGGCGGCCTGGTCCGGGTTGCTCCCCGCCTGGAGCAGGGCCAGATATAGAAGGGCGCAGTCCCCGTCCCCCGCATCCACCAGACGGCGGGCGGCCTGGGCGGTCATGGACAGCACCTCATTGGGCAACAATAGCACGGACATGGGACTCACCTCCTTGTTTTTTCTCGTGTACCGTCTATTTTACATGAAATCCCCGAACCTGACAACAGAAAAATCCCGGCAAGTCCAGAGACTGCCGGGATTTCATGGGACCAGTTACAAAAACTGTGCAAACACCGAGGCGGACACCACGGTGAGCACCCCCGCCACCGCAATGGCCAGGCTGCTCATGGCGCCCTCCACCTCGCCCAGCTCCATGGCCTTGGCGGTGCCAATGGCGTGGGCGGAGTTGCCCAGGGCCAGGCCCTTGGCGATGGGGTGCTTGATGCGGAAGGTGGAGAAGATGAAATCGCCAATGACATTGCCCAAAATTCCCGTGACAATGATGACGGCGGTGGTGATGGCCACCACGCCCCCCAGCTCCCGGGACAGATCCATGCCGATGGCGGTGGTCACCGACTTGGGCAGCAGGGTCACATACAGCTGGTGGTCCAGCCCGAAGAGCACCGCCAGGGCCAGAATGCCCAGCCCTCCGGCGATGATGCCCGCCCCCAGGCCGCAGAGAATGGCCAGCCAGTGGGTTTTCAGCAGTTTCAGCTGCCGATACAGGGGCACCGCCAGGGCCACCGTGGCGGGCGTGAGCAGGTAGGACAGGTACTGGGCCCCCTCATAGTAGCCGTCATAGGGGATGCCCAGGGCTTTGTTGAACAGGATGACACAGCAGATGGCAATGAGCAGGGGATTGAGGATGGCCAGGGCGAACTTCCGCCGCAGCAGCAGCCCCACCTCATAGGCGATGAGGCTCACACCCACCCCGAAAAACAGGGAATTACCCAGAAACTCAGTCATGCTTCTCCCTCCATTTCATGACAAACTGGGTCACGTGACCCGTGACCACCATCACCAGCACCGTGGTGAGCACCATAATGACCAGCACGGGCACCAGCACGCCGCGCAGCTGCTCCCAGCTCTCGGTGAGCCCCACGGCGGCGGGCACGAACATCACCGGCATGATCTCAATGAGAAAGTCCGAGGCCCGCTCCACCTGGTCCAGGCGGAGAGTCCCGGTGCACAGGCACAGAAGCATCAGCACCAGGCCGTACACGCTGGCCGGCACCGGCAGAGGCAGCAGGGCGTGGAGCCCTTCCCCCACCAGGGACAGCAGCAGAATGATGAGAAATTGACGCAATAGTTTCAAGGAGACCCCTCCAAGCATGGAAATATACGTTCCAAATAGTAGCCTTCCCGGCCCAAGTTGTCAAGCTTCAAAGTGTATAAAACCCCAAGGCTTCGGCTTCATCTTTCTTGCCAGATTCCTCCGGTTTCACCTTGACAGGGGAGGTGGAGATGTGTATACTTGTATTAAGTCAATAATACAAGGAGGTGGACGGATGGGTTGGAATGTAGAGGGCAGCGGCCCCATCTGGATGCAGCTGCACCGGCAGTTGATGCAGCGGATTTCCTCAGGGGTGTATCCCCGGGGGAGCAAAATTCCCACCGTTCGGGAGCTGGCCGCCGAGGCTGGGGTAAATCCCAACACCATGCAGCGGGCGCTTTCTCAGCTGGAGGCGGACGGACTGGTGGTGACCAACCGGACGGCGGGGCGCACCGTCACCGAGGACGGGGAAGTGCTGGCCAAAATGTGCCGCCAGCTGGCCCGAGAGCAGATTCAGACCTATTTTGACGGCATGAAGCGGCTGGGATTTACCACTCAGCAGGCCAAAGAGTTTGTGCAAACCTGGAAGGAGGAAGAGAGATGAACCAAGATCTGATTGTATGTCAAGGGCTGGGCAAGACCTTTTCCCACACCAAGGCCCTCACCGATGTGAATCTGAACATCGGGCGGGGGAAACTGGTGGGGTTGCTGGGGCCCAACGGTTCGGGCAAGACCACCCTCATCAAGCTCATGTGCGGGCTGTTGCAGCCCAGCTTTGGGGAACTGACCATCAACGGCTACACCCCCGGGGTGGAGACCAAGGCCCACGTGAGCTATCTCCCTGACCGGATGTACTTTGCCGACTGGATGAAAACCCGGGATTTGGTGGACTTTTTCACCGACTTCTACCCGGATTTTGACTGGCAGAAGGCCAACGATATGTGTAAGAGCCTAAAAATTGCCCCCACCGACCGCATCAAGTCCATGTCCAAGGGCACCAAGGAGAAGTTGCAGCTGTGTCTGGCCATGAGCCGCCAGTCCCATCTGTACCTGCTGGATGAGCCCATCGCCGGGGTGGACCCGGCAGCCCGGGACTTTATTCTCAACACCATTTTGACCAATTATAACCCCGAGGCCACCGTGCTCATCTCCACCCACCTCATTGGAGACGTGGAGCGGGTGCTGGACGAGGTGGTGTTCCTCCAGCAGGGCCGGGTGTTGGGCCACGAGGCCGTAGACGACATCCGGGCCCGGGAGGGCAAGAGCGTGGACGACGTGTTCCGGGACATGTTCCGGGCCAATCCTCAGGGAGGTGACTACTATGCTGGCTAAACTGCTGAAATATGACTTCAAAGCCATGTTCAAGATTTTCCTGCCCCTGTGGGGGGTGCTGCTGGTGGTGTCCGGGATCAACCGCCTGTTTACGGGTGCTGGCCTGGATGCCGAGCAGGGCCTGGGTCTGGTCAACTCCCTGATGGTGCTGCTATATGTGTTGCTCATTATGGCGGTGATGGTGGTGACTACGGTGATCATCATTGCCCGGTTCTACCAGGGCCTGTTGAAGGATGAGGGCTACCTCATGTTTACCATTCCGGTGAAGCCCTGGCAGCTGGTGGCCTCCAAGCTCATCAGCGCCGTGGTGATCTCCATGCTCAGCGTCCTGGTGGCGATTGTCAGTGTACTGATCATTGCCAGTTATCAGGGCTTCTTCTACGACTTGACCCAGGTGTGGGAAGTGCTGGGGACCATGACCCCCAACGCCAACGGACTGGCGATTCTGTCGGTGGTGTCTGTGTTTGTGGGGCTGATCTGTGCGGTGTCCCAGGTGTACGCTTCCATGGCCCTGGGCCATCTGGCAGGCAGCCATCGGGTGGGCTTTGCCGTGCTGGCCTTCATTGTGCTCAGTGTGATCTGGTCCACCGTGGGCTCGGTCATCGGCATGTTTGGCTACCCGGATGTGACCACCTCTCTGACCACGGTGACCACCCAGTCCGATGCGGTCCAGGTCATGACTGTGTTCTCGGATGTGATGGGTGCCGCCCTGGTCTGGGGCCTGGTGCTGGACGTGGTGCGCTGCGTGGTTCACCTGGGTATTACCAACTACATCCTCAGCCGTCGGCTGAACCTGGAGTAATCCGTTCATTTTGGCCTGGATTCTCCGGTAAGGAGGCCGGCCCAAGCAGAAGAGAGATGGGTGCGCTGGGCGCACCAGAGGAGGAATTTTCCCCATGCAGTTGATTCTTGACCAAATTTGCAAGTCCTTCGGCACCAAAGAGGTGCTGAAAAACGCCAGCTTTACCTTTGAACAGGGAAAGATTTACGGCCTGTTGGGCCGCAACGGTTCGGGCAAAACCACCCTGTTCAACTGCCTGTCCGCCGAGTTCCCCGCCGACGGGGGCACGGTGTCCCTGGTGGACGAGTACGGCCAGACCCGTACCCCCAAGCAGGGGGACATCGGCTATGTGCTGTCCACCCCGGTGGTGCCGGAATTTCTCACCGGCACCGAGTTTGTGAAGTTCTTTCAGGAGATTTCTCAGGACAAGAGCGGCCGCACCCCGGACCAGTGGCTGGAGCTGGTGGGGCTGGAGCCCGACGACCGAAACCGGCTCATGCGGGGCTATTCCCACGGCATGAAGCACAAGATTCAGATGCTGTGCTTCCTCATCGGCAGACCTCCGGTGATCTTGCTGGATGAGCCCCTCACCAGCTTTGACGTGGTGGCGGCTCTGGAGATGAAAAACCTGCTGCGGGAGATGAAAGGGGACCATATCATCCTCTTTTCCACCCACATTCTCCAGCTGGCCCAGGATTTGTGCGATGAAATTGTCCTGCTCCACCAGGGAGAGCTGGAGGGGGTGGACAACGCCAAAATCCACACGCCCCAGTTTGAGTCCTACATCGTGGACCTGCTCACCCAGGAGGAGGACGGGGAGGAGGTGGCACCGTGAACCTCACCTGTGCCTCCCAGATCTACCGCATCCGCTCGGCCATAGCGGGCAATCGGCTGGTGTACTGGCTGGGACGGGTGCCCCTCTTGAAGCGGATTTTCACCGACAAGCTGTACGCCGCCACCGAGGGCAAGCTGGTGCTCTCCATCCTGGTGTCCCTCTATCGGGGAGTCACCGCCCTGCTGGGCAAGGCCATCTACCTGGCCCTCACCTGGCTGGTGCCCCTGGCCCTAGCGGATATCAAGCCCCTGTCCCCGGAGGGGTTTTCCATGTCGGTGTGGATTTTCTTCTGGCTCAGCTTTGTGGCGGGTACCATGATACAGCCCATATCCGTGGAGGCCTCCCAGCTGAAGTACACCTGCGTGCGCCAGATGGGCATGGATGCCACCCAGTACCAGACCACCGAGATGGTGACCCACCACCTGGCCATGTTTGCGGGCTTCACCCCCTTCCTCCTGCTGTGGGGCGGGCTCACCGGGGCGGGGGTGCTCCGGGGGCTGCTGCTCTCCCTGGCTCTGGCCGGGGTGCGTATGATGGCCGAGTGGTTCCACCTCATGCTGTACGCCAAATTCCGCTGTCTGCCCAGCGGCAAGGTGGGGTACATCCTGGTCTTGACGGTGGTCTGCCTGGCCCTGGCCTATTTGCCCATGCCCTTTGGGGTCATCCCGGCCCTGGACCAGGTGCTGCTCTATCCCGCCACCGTGACCCTGCTGTTTGCCCTGGGCAGCCTGTGCGCCCGGGCCATCTCCCGCTACCCCTGCCACTATGAGCTGATTTTGGAGACCTGCCGGGCGGGGAATCTTCCCGGTCAGGCCGCCGTGAAAAATGCCAACCAGGCCCAGTTTGAGCAGGTGAAGCTGCGGGACAGCGACCTGGACACCAGCGTGGACTTCTCCCACCTCCACGGCTGGCGGTATCTCCAGGCGGTGTTCTTCCGCCGCCACCGCCGGATGCTCCTCAAGCCCTTCTTTGTGGTCCTGGCCATTTTAGGGGGCCTCACCGTGGTGGGATGTGTTGGAATCGTGTGGTTTCGGCTCCAGGGGCAAGGGCAGGAGATGGGGGAGGTGCTCTCCTATGTGACCAAGTCTTTGCCCATCTGTGTGTTCCTGCTGTACCTCATGGACAACACCGTGGGGGAGCGTATCTGCAAGGCCATGTTCTATAACTGCGACCTGGCGCTGCTGCGCTACGGCTGGTACCGGGAGCGGGACGCCATTTTGAGGAACTTTTTCCTGCGCTGGCGGATGCTGTGCGGGGTGAATCTCATGCTCAGCGGGGCCGTGTGTGGGATGTTTGTCCTCCTCACCTTCCTGGGCGGGGGACGGCCTCCGGTGGGAGAGTTCATCCTGTTTTTGCTGGCCATTTTGTCCCTGGGTGTGTTTTTTGCCACCCACTCCCTGGGCTTGTACTACCTCTTCCAGCCCTATACCTCGGATTTGGACACGAAAAACCCCATATTCAAATTGTTGAACATCGCCATGTATGCGGTGTGCTGGGCGCCCTCACAGATCAAGAGCACGCCTACCTGGTTTGCCCTGCTGGTGTTCGGGGTGACCGCCGTGTACTCGGTGGGGATGCTGGCGCTGGTGCTGCGCCGGGCACCCAAGACCTTCCGGGTGAAATAACAGCCTGCCGGAGAGATGCGCTGCGTCTCTCCGGCGGTTTTTTATCCCTTGGGCAAAAGAAGGGGGGTGTCCGTCTAACCACCCAAGGTTCAGGCTTGCCAGCCTGGCGGGGACGCTTCCCGCTGGGGGTTTCTTTTGAGCGGGCAAAAGAAACCAAAACCCGCTTAGGGCGTTCCCCCCTAAGGACCTTCCTTGGGGTACGAGGCTGTCCATGCGTCAAGACTAGGTGCGGCCCGTCACCCTTGCTGTGGCCCCTGTCACTGCCACTACACCAGGCCACCCTGGGCAGCTGGCCCTATGGCTGGACGGTTTCCATGTCCGGGCCTACCCTGGCCAAGCGGCGTTCCCGCCGCCAGGAGCCAAGCCTCCGTTAGCTGGAAACAGCGGCACACCAGGGAAAGGCCCTGGCGGTAGAAGGACGCATGAACAGAGAAGTGAATCCAAACCATAGAACGGCAAACCATCTATGTGACCCCACCAGCCCCAGGGCCGCAAAGAGGAGGACGCAGGGGCACCCAGTACCGCGGGGTGGATTCCACAAGGCGGGGGAAGGCCCCGCCTTTGGTGGGTCTTTGGTGACTTTCTGCCCAGTCAGAAAGTTACCCCAGCGGAGCGTCCCCGGCGGGGGCGCTGGTTTGCGCCTGAGAAATGGTCGAAGAGCAAAGCCTTTCTTTTTACCGGCAAAAAAGCCCGGAGCACATGCTCCGGTCCTTGTGTGCTTATTCAGGAAAAAAAGCCTCCCTTGTGTAAAGGGAGGTGGCCCGGCGTCAGCCGGGTCGGAGGGATTGATCGTCTAACCGCCCAGGTTCCGGCTTGCCAGCCTGGCGGGGACGCTTCCCGCTGGGGGTTTCTTTTGAGCGGGCAAAAGAAACCAAAACCCGCTTAGGGCGTTCCCCCCTAAGGACCTCCCTTGGGGTACGAGGCTGGGCCTGCGTCAAGTCTAAATTCGGCCCGTCACCCTTGCTGTGGCCCCTGGCACTGCCACCACACCAGGCCACCCTGGGCAGCTGGCCCTATAGCCAGGCGATTTCCACCGCCGGGCCTACCTTGGAGAAGCGGCGTTCCCGCCGCCAGGAGCCAAGCCTCCGTTAGCTGGAAACAGCGGCACACCAGGGAAAGGCCCTGGCGGTAGAAGGACGCAGGAACAGAGAAGTGAATCCAAACCATAGAACGGCAAACCATCTATGTGACCCCACCAGGCTAAGGGCCGAAACAAGGAGGACGCAGGGGCATCCAGTACCGCGGGGTGGATTCCACAAGGCGGGGGAAGGCCCCGCCTTTGGTGGGTCTTTGGTGACTTTCTGCCCAGTCAGAAAGTCACCCCAGCGGAGCGTCCCCGGCTGGGGCGCTGGTTTCTGCCTGAGAAATCGGAGGAGAGCAAGCCTTCTCCGTCAGCCCTACAGGCCTTGCCTTTTGGTGCAGTTTTGGATAAGATAGAGAAAAACAAACCACCAAAAGGAAGATCGCCATGAGCCTGTTTCGCTGTCCCATCTGTGGAGCCCCCCTCGCCCGGGAGGGCCGCACCTATACCTGCCCCAACCGCCACTGTTACGACGTGGCCCGGGAGGGGTACGTCCACCTGCTCCCCGCCAACCAGAAGCATTCGGCCAACCCCGGGGACGACAAAGCCATGATCGCCGCCCGCACCGCCTTCCTGGACGGGGACTACTATGCCCCTCTGCGGGAGAGTCTTTGCACCGTTGTGTCCGCCCACGGGGGACAGAATCCCAAAATCCTGGACGTGGGGTGTGGTGAGGGGTACTACACCCAGGGCCTTTCTCAGCTGCCGGGGGTAGAGATCGCCGGGGTGGACCTGTCCAAGGCGGGGCTGAAAAAGGCGGCCCGGCGGGTGAACGAGGGGGAGTTTGCCGTGGCCTCGGTGTACCACCTCCCCGTGGCGGACGAGGCGGTGGACGTGGTGGTGGACTGCTTCGCCCCTCTGGCGCTGGAGGAATACCGCCGAGTGCTGCGAAAAGGCGGGCTGTTTGTCTACGTGGTGCCCGCCCCTCAGCATCTCATGGAGATGAAGGCGGTGCTCTACGACACCCCCTACCCCAACCCCGAGGAGCAGGTGGAGTATGAGGGGTTCTCCTATGTGGACATCCTACCCGTGACCACCACCTTCACCTTGCCGGACCAGGCGTCCATTCAGGCCCTGTTTGGCATGACCCCCTACGCCTGGAAGACCCCCCGGGCGGGGGTGGAGCGGCTGGAGCAGCTGGATCAGCTCACCGTCACGGCGGACTTCCGGGTGCATGTGTTTCGCCGGGAGGGTTGCAAGAAACCCAGTTCTGTGCTATGATTTCTTTATCATACTGAAATCCCAAGGAGGAATTTCCCATGTCTCAGATGAATGCCATTCCCGAGCGCGACCAGGTTTCCGTGGAGGAGACCTGGAACCTCACCGACCTGTACGCCGACGATGCCGCCTGGCAGGCCGAGTTTGAGGTGGCTCAGACCTATGTGGACAAGCTGTCCGCCTATGCCGGACGGCTGGGCGAGAGCGGCGCCACCCTGCTGGAGTACCTGGAGCTGTGCCAGGAGGCCGACACCCTGCTGAACAACCTGGCCAACTACGCCTACCGCAAGGGGGACCAGGACACCCGCGTGGCCCAGTACCAGGCCATGGAGGGCAAGATCAGCTCTCTGGCCGTGGAGATCAACGGGGCCATCGCCTTTGAGACCCCCGAGCTGCTGGCCATTGACCCGGCCAAGCTGGAGGGCTTTTTCCAGGAGGAGCCCGGCCTGGAGCTGTACCGCCGCTACCTGACCATCATCCAGGAGAAGCGGGCCCACGTGCTCTCCGACGCTGAGGAGAAGCTGCTGGCCGCCGCTGCCGATCTGGCCCAGGCCCCCAGCGACGTGTACGCCAAGCTCACCTACGCCGACCTCACCTTCCCCTCCACCACCGACGGGGAGGGCAACGAGGTGCCCCTGTCCAACGGCGCCTTTGTGCCCACCCAGATGAGCGAGGACCGGGTGCTGCGGAAAAACGCCTTTGAGGCCTTCTACGGGGTGTATGGCAGCGTGCGCAACACCGCCGCCGCCACCCTCAACGCCGAGGCCAAGCAGCGCCAGTTCTACGCCAACGCCCGCAAGTACCCCTCCGCTCTGGCCGCCGCCGTAGACTCCACCCGGGTGCCCGAGAGTGTGTACCACAACCTCATCCAGACGGTGAACGCCAACCTGGACAAGATGCACCGCTATATCCGCCTGCGCAAGAAGCTGCTGGGCGTGGACGAGCTGCACATGTACGACATCTACGCCCCCATGGTGTCCGGCGGGGAGAAGGTCATCCCCTATGCTGAGGCCAAGGACACCGTGTTTGACGCCCTGGCTCCCATGGGGGAGAAGTACCGGGCCATCATCCGGGAGGGCTTCGACAACCGCTGGATTGACGTGCGGGAGAACGTGGGCAAGCGCTCCGGGGCCTACTCCGCCGGGGCTCTGTGCCACCCCTATGTGCTCTTAAACCACAAGGACAACCTGGAGAGCATGTTCACCCTGGCCCACGAGATGGGCCACGCCGCCCACTCCTACCTGTCCAACCGCACCCAGGCGCCGGTGTACCGGGACTATGTGATCTTCGTGGCGGAGGTGGCCTCCACCTGCAACGAGGCCCTGCTCATGGAGTACCTGCTGCAGCGCACCACCGACAAGCGCGAGCGGGCCGCCCTCATCAACCACTTCCTGGAGCAGTTCAAGGGCACCCTGTACCGCCAGACCATGTTTGCCGAGTTCGAGCTGCGCATGGGCGAGCTGTGCGCCAAGGGAGAGCCCCTCACCGCCGACCTGCTCTCTGCCGAGTACAAGGCCCTCAACGAGAAGTACTACGGCCCCGACATGGTGTCCGACGACGAGATCGCTCTGGAGTGGGCCCGCATTCCCCACTTCTACTACAACTACTACGTCTATCAGTACGCCACCGGCTACTCCGCCGCCATCGCCCTGTCCCGCCGCATCCTCAAGGGCGGGGAGAGCGCCGTGGAGGACTACCTGGGCTTCCTGTCCGGTGGCTGCTCCAAGGACCCCATCGACCTTTTGAAGGGCGCTGGCGTGGACATGTCCTCTCCCGCCCCCATCCAGGACGCTCTGGACCTGTTCGGCACCCTGCTGGACGAGATGGAGAAGCTCATGGAGGAGTAATTTCTCCGAATTTCTACACAAATACAAAGATGGAAGCAGCCTTTTCGGGTTGCTTCCATCTTTTTTTGCCTCGTTTCGAGCCGCACGGTCTGGCCACATCGTTGTAGGGGCCGTGGCTTGCCCGGCCCGTGGCTGCCTTGGCGTTGCCCTAGGGAATTCGGGAGGGGCAAGCCCCTCCCCTACGCACAGCAGCCCAAGAAATGCGGCAAGGTTCAGGGCCTGCATTTTTCATTATTCATTCATCATTATTCATTAATTGTCACCGCCCGGCGGCCCATGGCGTCGAAGATATCCCAGAAGGTGGACTCCTCCACCCACTGCCACCCCTCCAGGGGGTCGGCGGTGAGGTAGCCGTCCTCCCCGTATTCCACCACCACCACACAGTGGAGGTTGGCGTAGGGCTGGTAAAAGGTGTTGTCGCTGAGGTACCAGTAGCGGAGGCTGGCCACCGGGGCGGTGTAGTCCAGGGTCACCCACGCCACCAGGGGCACGTCGTTTTTTAAGTATTGGTTGAGCTGCCCCAGGGACAGGCCCGACACCGCTTCGGCAGTCCAATCACTGCCCTGGTCCTGGAGGTAGGCGTTGGCCGCCTCCACAATGGGCCCTTCAAAACAGTACCAGCCTCCCAGCTCCGAGGTGGCGTCCCCCACGTACACCTCCTCCGGGTTTCCGCCCAGCTTCCACCCCTCCGGGGTCTCGGTGAAGTCCTGGCGGGGGAGATACCCTTCATACAGATCCATCTTTTCCACCGGATACCCCGCCCAGCCCAGTAGCATGGCCAGACTGGTGACCTCGCAGCCGTTGGGCAGCTGGGGCTCCTGGAGCTGCAGGGTGACCTCCCGGCCATCCTCCAGCTGAGTCACGTCTTCCTGGGGCTGAACCTCCGGCTCGGGTTTGGCGCTGCACTGGTGGAGCAGCAGCCCCAGGGACAGCACAAACAGCAGGGCGGAGACGCCGATGCACAGAAATGGGAGTCGGCTGACATGCGTTTTTCTCTCTCTTCTCATAAAAAGGCCCCCTCGGGTTGGAGTAACTCTATTTTCCATCCCAAGGGGGCAACATGTCCCACATAAAGTTGTATCGAAGTTGTAAGGAAGTTTATTCGCCGACGGCGTGGGCCCGGTTGACCACCAGGCCGCTGTAATCCCCCAGTACCATGTCGTAATACGCCCCCACCGTGCACAGCTGGCCGGTGGCGGTGTCTCGACGCTGGAGCACCAGCACCACATGGCGCTGGGTGGTGACGATTTGGATTTGAAGACCGTAGAAGGCGGCCTCCTGGGTCAGTTTCTCCATGGTCAAGCCATCCCCTCGCAGGGTGGACACGTCGGACCAGATGTATTTCATGGGTTCCAGGACCGGGTGCATGGCTTCCGCCCCGGCGCTCTCCCGATCGGTGTCGTCGTAGACGATGTGGGCGTAATCCAGTTCCTTCCACAGATTCATGAGCAGATCTTGGAGCCGGGTCACCGTCTCCCCTTGTCCGCTGATCCACTCCTGGATATCCGTCTCCACCTGGGCGATGGCGGCCTCTTTCTGCTCCTGGGTGGGCGGTGAGCCCGTGGAGCGGGCCACCCAGTACATCCCCAAGGCCCCGTTCTCCTGACCATAGGCCACGTCCAACAGGGCGGGCTGGCCATTTGCGGTTGTCACCGGGCAGTCGCTCCAGAACCCTGCCTCCGCCCCGGTGCGGCCCAGCTCTGTGCTCTCCTCCATGCCGGACAAGCCCAACAGCGCGGGGACGTTTTGCAGGTATCTCTGGTACCACTCCGGGTCCTCTCCCTGGGCCCAGGAGGAGAGCTGGGCGATGTCCTGGGCCTCATAGGCGTTCCAGGGGTAAAAGAGGGCGTCATTGATGGTGTAGACCTGGGGAGAGGCGGTCACCTCCACCGTCTCTCCGGCCCGGGGTGCCACCGTCAGCCGGGCGGCTAAAAATACCGCCAGCCCTACCAGCAACAGGATGAGTACCGCCAATACGATAAACCGTTCCGGTTCTTCTCTTCTATGCTCCATAAGGGGCCTCTCTTTCTCTCTTCGTTGAAGGAACATCAATATCCGAATTCTTTTCTACCGTTAATGGCAAATCCGCTGTACTGCTCCAGCACCATGTCATAGTACACCCCCACGGAGTACCAACTCTCTTCATCGGAGAAGGTGTAGGTGAGTACCACCACCACCTGTCGCTGAGTGGTTACCAGCTGAATGCGGTAGCCCATATTCTGAGCCGCTTGGGACAAGGCATTGAGTTGCTGCTGGGTGCTCTGGGCCGCCTGGGAGGGGAGTGAGGCTGCAATGTCGGGAATGGAGACACACACAAAGGATACCGCCTCAGAGGCATACCAATCTTGTTCGGCGCTGTCTGGTTCCCCCAATTGGTATAGCATGGCACTCTGCTCCAGAACATTGTAGAGGGAATCCAGCGCCATGCTGAGGTCCCCACTTTGCCCCTGGGGGTCAAACAGGGCGCACACGTCCTGTTGTACTTTGGCCACGGCGGCCTCCTTCTGGGCCCGGGTGGGGGGCTCTCCGGTGGACCGGGCCACCCAGGTCCAGCCTCGGTTCCAGGTGTCCGCCCCATAGGCCACATCCAACAAAACGGGCTGTCCGTCCTGGGTGTGTGCGGGACAGTCTTTCCAGAAACACAGGTCATAGTCGATGAGCCCCCGGTTGATTCCGTCGTTGTCCAGGGTCAGCCCCAGAAGGGTGGCCCCATCGGACAGGTGGCGGGTGCACCAGGGCCAGAACTCATCCGCAGTCCCCTCTGGTAGATGACCGGAAAAGCTGTCCGGGTCATAGAGGGTCCAGGGATAGAACATCACCTCATCCATACTCTGGCTGATAAAGGAGGGGGGGTCAGGGGTGTCCACCTCCACCGTCTCGTCCGCCTGAGGGACCACCACCAGTCGGGCGGCCATCCCCACGGCCATGCCTCCGGCCAGCAAAATGAGGACGGTCAAAAGGACAAATAGCCAGGGGTGGCGATTAGGCGTCTTCATGGCCGTCCACCTCCTGACACAGCGGGAAGGTGAGGGTCACCTGGGTGCCCTCTCCCTCCTGGCTCCAGAATTCCATGGTGCCCTGGTGGGCCACCACAATGGCCTGACACAGGGCCAGGCCCAGGCCGGCGCCCCCCGCCTTGCGGCTGCGGCTCTTGTCCACCATGTAGAAGGGCTGGCAGATCTTCTCCAGCTCTTTGGGGGGGATGCCCTGGCCCCAGTCCCGAATCTTCAAAACGGCCTTCTCCCCCTCCGCCTGGGCGGTGAAGGACAGCCGTCCCCCGGTGGGGCTGGCCTTTCGGGCGTTGTCCAGCAGGTTGTACAGCAGAGATTTGAACAGCTCCCGGTCCATGGCGATGGACAGGGGAGGGCAGGAACAGGAGAGGGTCAGCTGGGTCTGGGCCAGCAGGGGCTCCAGACTCACCGCCACCTCGCCCACCACCTGGTCCAGGGGGGTGGGCTCGAAGGTGAGGTTGACGCTGCCCACGGTGAGAAGCTCCAGCAGCTTGGCCGACAGGGAGCGCAGCCGCTTGGCCTCCTCCAGAATGATGCCCGAATACTCCACCCGCTGGGGGTCGGACACCGTCTTGGGCAGGTACAGCAGGTCGGCATAACCCATGATGGAGGTCAGGGGGGTCTTCATCTCGTGGGCCAGGTTGCCCACGAACACCCGCCGCTCCTCGGCCACCTGCTCCAGCTGCTCCACCCGCTCCTGTACCGCCTGGGCCAGGGCGTTCATGTCCTGGGCCAGGTCGGCCAGCTCGTCCTGGCTGCGGATGTCCAGCCGCTGGTCGTAGTTGCCCCCGGCGATGGAGCGGGCGTTTTCCCGCAGGGCCCCCAGGGGGCGCAGCAGTCGCCGCACCAACAGCAGCAGCAGCACGGCGGCCAACAGGCTGATGCCCAGGCTCAGCCCCACCGACCGCAGGGCCTGGAGGTTCAGGTCCCGCTGGAGGTCGCCCACCGAGTAGGCGGCCACCAGGCGGTACTCCCCCGACTCCAGAGTCAGGGGCATGGAGCACACCAGATACCACTCCCCGGCGGTGTCGCCCGCCTGGAGCTGGCACTGGGTGAGGCTGTCATCTTCGGCGGTGGGGGGGACCACCCCGGCGGGGAGCTGGTTCCACACCGCCTTTTCCTCCTGGTCCAGCAGCATCAGACCCGCCAGATAGTCGTCGGTGGCCTGTTGCTCCAGGGTCTGGATGGCGGTCTCCCGGGTCTGGTCCTCCTGGAGCAGCACCACACCCAGCCGCAGCCGCTGGTTGAGAATGCCCGCTTTCAGAATGCCCGCCATGTATTGCTGTTGGGTGATGGCCCGCTGCTGTTCCCGCTGCCACAGGGCGTCCCGGGTGGAGCGCAGCAGCAGCACCGAGGACAGGGCAGTGATGGACACCATCAGGGCCAGGGTGGAGAGAAAGATTTTCTGCCACAGCTTCATGGCAGCTTCTCCAGGCGGTACCCGATGCGGGGCAGGGTGACCAGGCGCTGGGACAGGTCCAGCTTCTGGCGCAGCCGCTGGACGTGGATGTCCACGGTGCGGCTCTCTCCCTGGTACTCATAGCCCCACACCATGGAGAGAAGCCGCTCCCGGCTCAGGGCCAGGTCCTGGTGCTGGAGGAAGACCCGCAGCAGCTCAAACTCCTTGGGGGCCAGGGGCACCAGCTCCCCGTCCAGGGTGACGGTGTGGCTGTCCAGGTTCTGAACAATGGGGCCGTAGGTGAGCACCCGGACGCCGCCGCCCCGGCGGCGCAGCACCACCTCCACCCGGGCCAGCAGCTCCAGGGTCTCAAAGGGCTTGGTGATGTAGTCCTCGGCGCCCAGGCGCAGGCCCCGCACCTTGTCTCCCACCTGTTGCACGGCGGTGAGGAAGATCACCGGGACCCCCACACCTCGCAGGTGCTCCATGACCTGGAAACCGTCCATACCGGGGAGCATCACGTCCAGCAGCACCAGGTCGAACACCCCCGGCTGCACCAGCTCCACCGCCTTGGACCCGTCCATGCAGCTCTGACAGGTGTAGCCCGCCATCTCCAGGGTGGCGGCAATCATGCGGGCAATATTTTCTTCGTCCTCCACAATGAGTATGTGTGCCATGGTGTTTCTCCTCTCCCCATCATGCTTATGGTACCTTCATCTTATCACAGGGCTTTGGACAAGTCAGCAAGAAGTTGTTTCCGAGTTGTAAAGGCGGAACTTTCCACCTGGGCAATTCCCCTGGCGAGGGGAGACGCGCTGAAGCTGGGGTGACTTTCTGGGTGGGCAGAAAGTCACCAAAGACCCACCAAAGGCGGGGCCTTCCCCCGCCCCGGAGACCTCCACCAATCCCGAGGCCACCCAGAAGCCTGAGACTGACGTGCCCCAGACCGGGGACGCCGCCCAGCTGAGCCTGGTGCTGGGTGTTCTGGTTCTGTCCGCCGCCGGGCTGGCGGCTGTGGTGACGGTGCGTCATCGGCGCAGCTAAGCCCCTGATAAAACAAGAAAGTACGGTCAGAGAAATCTGGCCGTACTTTTTTCTTTATAGGGAGCTTTCTCCAATTTCTCAGGCTTCACCTCGTTCCCCTGGCGAGGGGAGACGCGCTGAAGCTGGGGTCCATTTTGACTGGCCAAAATGGACGAAAAGCCACTTAGGGCGTTCCCCCCTAAGGACCTCCCTGGTGTACGAGGCTGGAACTGCGTCAAGTCTATGGTCGGCCCGTCACCCTTGCTGTGGCTCCTGCCACTGCCAGCACACCAGGCTAACCTGGCAGCTGGCCCTACAACCAGGCGGTTTCCACCTCCGGGCCTCCCCCGGAGAAGCGGCGTTCCCGCCGCCGAAAGCCAGGCCCCCGGCAACTGGGAACAGTTGCACACCTGGGTAAGGCCCTGGCGGTAGAAGTACAACTACACAGAGGAACAGGTACTTTCTGTAGCATGTCCACGCCATCTATGTGACATGAACCACTCCAAGGGCCGAACACAGAACACTGCACCTTCCACTCAGTACCGCGGGGTGGATTCCACAAGGCGGGGGAAGGCCCCGCCTTTGGCGATTCTTTCCCCCATTTCTCATCGGGCGCATTGTCAAGTCAAGTGCAACACCTGGTGATAAAAGACTTCCGCAGGAGTTTTCCATCCCAGGCATTTG
>NZ_NFKG01000033.1:0-24002 GCF_002160275.1 Pseudoflavonifractor sp. An187
CTCTACAGTGACTTGCGCTTCCTCTACCTTCTGATCACAGGACAGGTTGAACAGCCCCTTGGCATACCAGAGGACAATCTCCTCATTCCCACAATACCGTTCCTGTAGTGCCCTTAGCCGCTCTACGCTGGCTTTCCTTTCTTCCAATTCCTGCTTATTGGACAGGTTGAACAGCCCCCTGGAATACTCCAAGGCAATCTCTTCACTCCCAGAATACCACTCATGCAGCCCCTTTAATCGCCCTACAGTGGCTTCCGCTTCCTCTACCTTCTGATCACAGGACAGGTTGAATAGCCCCTGGGCATATGCAACGGCAATCTCTTCATTCCCAGAATACCGTTCCTGTAGTTCCCTTAACCGCTCTACGCTGGCTTCCGCTTCCGCTACATCTTGATCACAGGACAGGTTGAATAGCCCCTGGGCATATACAAGGGCAATTTCCTCATTCCCAAAATACCGTTCCTGTAGTTCCCTTAACCGCTCTACAGTGACTTCTCTTCCCTCCAATTCCTGCTTATTGGTTAGATTGAACAGCCCCCGGGCATACCGGAGAGCAATTTCCTCATTCCCATAATACCGTTCCTGTACTTCCCTTAACCGCTCTACGCTGGCTTCCGCTTCCGCTACATCTTGATCACAGGACAGGTTGAATAGCCCCTTGGCATACTCTAAGGCAATCTCCTCATTCCCGGAATACCGTTCCTGTAGGTCCTTTATCCGCTCTACAGTAACTTTTGCTCCCTCTAATTTTTGTTCATTGGACAGGTTATATAGTCCCATGGCGTACCACTTTGCATCCATTTCCTGCTGCCCGCCCGCTTCCCACAAGGCCTTTAGAATATCCACGGCGTATATGACATATCGCTTTGAAAGCCCTGCCACATTCACCCACATCATCCCATATCCCATCACCGTATCCACGGGCGAACAAAGCATATAGTTCCAAAATATCTCCATATTTTCCAGTGCATCATGATAATCCAAATACATACGGAATAGGAACGTCACAACCTCCACCTTGGCCTGCCACCCATCTGGGAAAAGCAATTGCAACACTTCCGGCTCATTGAGATGTTGGAGCACAAAATATTCACCCAACAGGTCCGGTTTTAGGCCAACCAGTTCTGTCCCTTGGAGTAATCCAACCTGTCGAAGCAATTTATTCTCCATTTTTGCACAGTTGGATGTGTTCGATTGGTCTTGAAACTCACTCCACAGCCGGGGATATTCCTGGGCCACTTGCTCCGGTGTAATCCCATCCCAAATGGTGGCCACCAGACGCAAGTGACAAAATACTTCGGACAAGTCGTATAGTTTCGGTCCTAGTTTCTCCTCAAAGTACTCATTCTCCCGTTTCAATACGTCGTCCAACACCGCCTCTTGTCCCCACTGCTCCGGTTCTTCTCCGTTGGCCCATGCATCGGTGAGGAACATGGCGTACAAGGGGCGGCGCAGCCCTGGGTCCGTGGTTTTCAAGGTCTCCAGAAGCTGCTGGGCTTTGGCTTCTGGCAAGCTCTTGCCCACCGTGGCCGCAAAGTCTGTCATGATGCGGAGAAGCTCCTCCTCCTGCAAGGGGAAAAGCTGTAAAAACGGCTCCCTCCAACAGGATCGGCGGACAAGGGTGGCTCGACCAACTTCGGCTCTTAAACCACTCCCCCAAGAGCTACTATCCAGAGTTTCACCGTCCCGCTCCAACAGGAGCAGCCGCACCGGGACCAGGCGGGGCCGTTGGGCCAGTTGTTCCATCCAATGGCCCAGCGGACGCAGATAGGCCTGGGCATAGTCCACCACCGCTAGGGTTTTGGTGAGAATGGACAGGCTCTCCAACTGGTCCATATGACTGGAATTGACCCAAAGCACATTCCAGCCAGAACCCTTCATCTCCTGCCCGAACTCGTACACCAGGCGGCTTTTCCCTGCGCCGCCCGCTCCGGTCACTGCCCACCAGCGAAAGGCCACATTCTCCTGTCCGCAGAATGCCCGCAGCTGCTCCAGCTCCTCCCGTCTGCCGTGGAAAGAGACCGCCCCGCTTTTATAGTGGAAGCGGCTGCTGGGGCTCTGGTTGGACAGTGCCCCCACATGGGTAGGCAGGGACTGATAGGCGGTGGGATTGTGGTCCTCCAACAGCTTTTCCAGGATGACCCGCACCGCCTCGTGCCGTCCCTTGGGATAAAACAGGGCCTGAATCCCCCACTGGTCCCTCAATTTCTTAGCCCGTGCGGCGGCATCCCTCACATCTTCGCACTCCAAAATGGCGTAGTGGGTCACCCCGGGATGCAGCTGCACCACCTCCTGCAACAGGTTCAGATACTCGTCCGCTTTCAGGCTGCACCCCAAAAACAGCAACATTTTTCCCGAGAACCACGCCTGTAGATTGGTTACCATAGGAGTTCCCGGCTGGTAAGCCTCCTCATACTGCCGCTTACCAAAGATGATGGAGGAATACTCCAGAGTCTCACTTCCGATGTCCCCGTGGAGCTTCAACAGGCCGTGGCGCTCTCCCTGGCGCAATTGGTCTTGCAATTCCTGGCGGTTGGGCAAAATCTTCGTGTCAAACTGACACCCTTGCATGTGGTACACCGTCTCCAGCACCCGGTCAAAGTTGGTGGTCACAGCAGGTTTCCCCGGAAACAGCAGGGGCAGCAACCAGACGCTCTGATGGTGCAACTTCTCCCTGTGCTCCTGGATTTTAGCGGCGGAGAACAGCTCCAGCAGATGGTCTGCCATTCCTCTTTGTCCCCAGTAA
This sequence comes from Pseudoflavonifractor sp. An187, assembly GCF_002160275.1. Taxonomy (NCBI): domain Bacteria; kingdom Bacillati; phylum Bacillota; class Clostridia; order Eubacteriales; family Oscillospiraceae; genus Pseudoflavonifractor; species Pseudoflavonifractor sp. An187. The sequence continues at coordinate 2,747 of NZ_NFKG01000033.1, forward strand.
TCCTCCAGGTCCTGCGCCGCCTCCAGCAGTTGGGGATTTTTCCCCTCGATCATATCTACAATTTGAGTTTTTGTCTCTGGCACTGCCACCTGTTCCGCCAGTTCTTTCAGTGCCTTGGGCCATAAGGGATAGCAGAGCACGGACAAGCCCGCCCCCACAAAGGGAATCAGTTTGCTACAATCCTGTTTGATGTGCTTATAAACCAATGGATTGTCAGGATAGCAGTTCATAATTTGGGTAAATGTGATGGCTGCCATGGCTCAGTCTCCCTTCGTCTGCACCGTGTTTTTTCCATTTTACACCTAGCACCCGAAGTCCGCAAGGTTTGACAAAAAAGAATGCGGAAGGTCCTACAGAAGACCTTCCGCATTTCATTTTTTGATTCTTTATTTCTTCTTCCGCTTCTTCTCAAAGAAGTCCCGCACCGGAGTGGCCGGAGCGGGGGACCCTTCCCCCATGGTGCGGGCGTACTCCTTCAGAGCGTCCCGCTGCTCATTGGTGAGGTTGGTGGGCACCTGTACTTTGATGAGCAGGTACTGGTCGCCCCGGCCCCGTCCGTGGACATTGGGCACACCCTTGCCCCGCAGGCGGATGGTGGTGCCGGGCTGGGTTCCGGCGGGCAAGTTGTACTTGACCTTGCCGTCAATGGTGTCGATCTGCAGCTCGGCGCCCAGAGCGGCCTGGGTGAAGCTCACCTTCTGCTCCAGGTACAAATCGTACCCGTCCCGCTGGAAGCGGGGATCGGGAATCACCGAGATGTTCACCAGCAGGTCTCCGGCGGGTCCGCCGTTTTGGCCCTCGTTGCCCTGGCCCCGCATGGAGATGGACTGTCCATCGTCGATGCCGGCGGGAATCTTCACCTTGATCTTGCGGGGGCGGCGCACCTGGCCGTCTCCATGACAGTCGGGACAGGGCTGGTGGATGATTTTACCGGTGCCCCGGCACTTGGAACAGGGGGCGGTGGTGGTGAAGGCGAAGCCGCCCGCCCCACGCTGGATGCGCACCTGTCCGGTGCCGTGGCAGTCGGGGCAGATCTCCGCGGTGGTGCCGCTGGCACAGCCCGAGCCGTGGCAGGTGGTGCAGTTTTCGGTGCGGTTGAGGCTGATCTCCTTCTCAACGCCCCGCATGGCCTCCTCGAAGGTGATGGTCATGTTGACACGCAGAGAAGCGCCCCGCTTGGGGGCGTTGGGGTTGGCCTGGCGCTGACCGCCGCCAAACCCGCCAAAGCCGCCGCCGAAGAAGGAGCCGAAGATGTCGCCCAGGTCCACGTCGCCCATGTCGAACCCACCGAAGCCGCCGCCTCCAAAGCCACCGGCTCCGAAGTTGGGGTCTACCCCGGCGTGACCGAACTGGTCGTACTTGGCCCGCTTGTCCTTGTCAGACAACACCTCATAGGCCTCGTTGACCTCCTTGAACTTCTGCTCTGCCTCTGCATTGCCCGGGTTCAGGTCAGGGTGATACTGCTTGGCCAGCTTGCGGTAGGCCTTTTTCAATTCATCGTCCGAGGCGGTCTTGGACACGCCCAGGACCTCATAATAGTCACGTTTTTGTTCTGCCATTGTATGTCGTCACCTCACTGGGCAGGATAAATAAACCTGCCACAAGCGGGGTGGTCATGCACACCCCGCTTGTGAAACCCGGTCTTGTTCTTACTTGTTGTTGTCGTCCACGACCTCGTAGTCGGCGTCCACCACATTGTCGTCGCCGCCGTTGTTGGTGGCGCCAGTGGCACCGCCAGCAGCGCCGCCCATGTCGGGGCCGGGCTGAGCGCCAGCCTGGCTATACAGCTTCTCGCTGACGGCGTAGAAGGCGCGGGTCAACGCCTCGGTGGCGTCCTTGATGGCCTGGGTGTCGGTGCCCTTCAGGGCCTCCTTGACACGGTTGAGCTCGCCCTCGATGTTGGCCTTGTCGCCAGCATCCAGCTTGTCGCCCATCTCCTCCAGGGTCTTCTCGGTCTGGTAGACCATCTGGTCGGCCTGGTTGCGGGTGTCCACTTCCTCCTTGCGGCGGGCGTCCTCAGCAGCGAACTGCTCGGCCTCCCGCACGGCCTTCTCCACGTCCTCCTTGGACATGTTGGTGGAGGAGGTGATGGTGATGTTCTGCTCCTTGCCGGTGCCCATATCCTTGGCGGTGACGTTGACGATGCCGTTGGCGTCGATGTCGAAGGTCACCTCGATCTGAGGCACACCGCGGCGGGCGGGAGCGATGCCGTCCAGGTGGAAGCGGCCCAGAGTCTTGTTGTACTGAGCCATCTCACGCTCGCCCTGGAGCACGTGGACCTCCACGGAGGTCTGGTTGTCGGCGGCGGTGGTGAAGATCTGGCTCTTCTTGGCGGGGATGGTGGTGTTGCGCTCGATGAGCTTGGTCATCACGCCGCCCATGGTCTCAATGCCCAGGGACAGAGGAGTGACGTCCAGCAGCAGCAGGCCCTTGACATCGCCCACCAGCACGCCGCCCTGGATGGCAGCGCCCATGGCCACGCACTCGTCGGGGTTGATGCCCTTGAAGCCCTCCAGGCCGGTGATCTTCTTCACGGCCTCCTGGACAGCGGGGATACGGCTGGAGCCGCCCACCAGCAGCACCTTGTGCAGGTCGCTGGACTTCAGGCCGGCGTCGTTCATGGCCTGGCGCACGGGGCCGGTGGTGGCCTCCACCAGGTGAGCGGTCAGCTCATTGAACTTGGCACGAGTCAGAGTCAGCTCCAGGTGCTTGGGGCCGGTTGCGTCAGCGGTGATATAGGGCAGGTTGATGGAGGTAGAGGTCACGCCGGACAGCTCGATCTTGGCCTTCTCGGCGGCCTCCTTCAGGCGCTGCATGGCGACCTTGTCGCCAGTGAGGTCGATGCCCTCGGCCTTCTTGAACTCAGCGGCCATCCAGTCCATGATGCACTTATCGAAGTCGTCGCCGCCCAGACGGTTGTTACCGGCGGTGGCCAGCACCTCGATGACGCCGTCGCCCACCTCCAGCACGGACACGTCGAAGGTGCCGCCGCCCAGGTCGTAGACCATGATCTTCTGGTCACTCTCCTTATCCACACCGTAGGCCAGAGCGGCAGCGGTGGGCTCGTTGATGATACGCTTGACCTCCAGGCCGGCGATCTTACCGGCGTCCTTGGTGGCCTGACGCTGAGCGTCGGTGAAGTAGGCGGGAACGGTGATGACAGCCTCGGTGACGGTCTGGCCCAGGTAGGCCTCTGCGTCCGCCTTCAGCTTTTGCAGGATCATGGCGCTGATCTCCTGGGGGGTGTACTTCTTGCCGTCAATGTTCACCTTGTAGTCGGAACCCATCTCACGCTTGATGGAGATCACGGTGCGGTCGGGGTTGGTGATGGCCTGGCGCTTAGCCACCTGGCCCACCATGCGCTCGCCGTCCTTGGAGAAGGCCACCACGGAAGGAGTGGTGCGGTTGCCTTCGGCGTTGGGGATGACGACGGCCTCGCCGCCCTCCATGACGGACACACAAGAGTTAGTCGTACCAAGGTCGATACCAATAATCTTAGACATAATAATTCCTCCTAAATATATGGCAAATATGTTTTTACAAAGGGTAATATATGAATCAGTTGGCCACTTTTACCATGGCAAACCGAATGACCTTATCCCCGCAGGTAAAGCCCTGCTGGAACACTTCCACCACCGTATTTTCCCCGGCGGCGTCGTCCTCCACGTGCATCACGGCATTGTGGCGGTTGGGGTCGAAGGTCTCGCCCAAAGCGGGAATCAGCTCCACACCCAGGCTACTGAGGGCATCCTGAAGACCCTTCATGGTCATCTCCACGCCCTTGGCGTAGGCCTCGTCGGTGGTCTGCTGCTTCAAAGCCCGCTCCAGGTTGTCGTACACCGGAAGGAAGGCGGCCACGGTCTGGGCCTTGGCATTGGTCCAGGCGCTCTCCTTCTCCTTGGCGGTGCGCTTGCGGTAGTTGTCGTACTCGGCGGCCAGGCGCAGGTATTTCTCCTGGGCCTGGGCCAACTGATCATCCGCCTTGGGCGCTCCGGTCTCCGGCTGGTCGGCCTTTGGGGCCTCGGGCTGGGTGTCGGGCTGCGGCTCTTCCACCAGCTCCTCTTTCTCCACCTGGGGCTCCAGGTTTTCCTTGTTCACGTTTTTCTCATCCATGGGGTACTATTCCTCCTTTTCGCCAATGGCTGGGGGAAGTCCGCCCTGCCCTCCAAAGAGCTTGGACAGGCCGTCTGCCACATAGGACAGCTTGGCGGCCACCTTGGCGTAGTCCATACGGGTGGGCCCCACCACACCGATGACGCCTTTCATGCCGTCTCCGATGTCGTAGCTGGCCAGCACCACGCTGGTATCCTTTAATTCATCGGCCACGTTCTCGGGCCCAATGAGGATTTTGGTGTTGTCTTCACTGAGGGCGGGCAGGTCCAGCACGTTGGCCAGGGACTGCTCCTCATTGAGGTAGCTCATCAGCTTCTGGGCTTTGTCCACGTCCCGGTACTCCGGGTGGTCTAAAATGTGGCTGGCTCCGGCGGTGTACACCGGGCCGTGCTCCAGGGCGTCCAGCACCTCCATGGCAAAGGACACCACCAGGGAGATGAGGCCGTAGGCACTGCCAGCCGCGTGTTCTGCCACCCGCATCAGTTCGGGGGTCAGCTCCTCCAGGCTCTTGCCCACAAAGGAGGCGTTGAGCAGGGTGGTGAGCATTTGCAGCTGGGGCTGGGACAGGTCGGTGGGCAGGCGGATGAGCTTGTTTTTCACCACGTTGCTGTCCGTCATCACCACCACGATGAACGAGTTGGTGTCCACCATGATGAGGTCATAGCGTCGGATGGTGGTGCGCCGCCGTTCCCCCGCCAAGGCAAAGGCGGGATAGTTGGTCAGCTGGGACACCATGCGCCCGGCCTGGTCGATGACCTTGTCCAGCTCCTGCATCTTCAAGTGCAGGGCGTCGTTGATCTGCTTCGTCTCCTCCAGGCTCAGCCGCTGTTCCTCCATCAGCTCGTTGACGTACAGCCGATATCCCTTGGGGGACGGCACCCGTCCGGCGGAGGTGTGGGGCTGCTCCAGGTACCCCATCTCGGTGAGGTCGGAGAGTTCATTTCGAATGGTGGCGGAGGATACCTTTAAATCCGCCAGCTCCAAAATCGCCTTGGAGCCCACCGGCTCGGCGGTGCGGATATAGCTTTCCACCACAGCCCGTAAAATTTTCTTTTTTCGTTCTGTCAGGTCCAAGCGGCATCCTCCTGTTCTCTCGTATTAGCACTCACTATCCCCGAGTGCTAAAGATACTGTACCACCACCCCCGTGAATTGTCAATAGTTCAGTTGTAAATTAAATGTGAATGGAAATGGGGGATAAAACACCCAGGGTTTTTTGCAGTATTCCCGGGCGATTGCTAACCGTTCCCGGAAGAGCGGGGTAATTTCACATTTGAGTCTTTTCATCAGCGGCCATTCGTAGTAAAATATGTATGTCTATGTCTATGTTCACCTAGGAGGTCAACCGCTATGGAGCTTTTCACCGCTGCCACCGCCACGTCCTCCGCCTCTCCCAACCTGTTTGAGCGAATACAGCAGGGTTGGGACAGCGCGGTCACCGGGGTTGGCTGGTTCTTCACCAATCTCTCCCCCGCCTTTGTGTTTGCACTGTTGGGGATGGCCATTGTGGTGGCCTTTTTCGTGTATTACTGGTACTGCCTCAAGCCCCGGGCCAACTCCCTGGAGTGGATTGCCATGTCCGAGGCCCAGTCCCGGCGCAAGTCCATGAGTCTCACCCTGCCCTACACCCCCATGGAGCGGTGCGACTGGATTCCCCTGGTGTTGGTGACGGTGATTTACGCCATCACCGCCTTCTTCCAGCTGGGCAGTATGTCCGCCCCGGAGTCCTACGTGAAGTTCCAACAGGGGGACTCCTACACCTTCTCCTTCTCCCAGCCGGTGAAGGTGGACGAGATCTCCTTCTACACCTCTCTGGGCACCGGCACCTACCGTCTGGAGTACACCAACAACGGCTCGGACTGGAAGTGGGTGGACCTGGACCAGAACTACGCCACCTTATTTAAATGGGAGACCGTGGACTTAAACCAGATTCCCGAGGGCATGGACGTGCCCCCGGTGACCCTGGAGGCCACCACCTTCCGCATCACCGCCACCACCGCTGACCGGACAGAAGGCGTGTGGCTGGCCGAGCTGGCCCTGTGGAGTGACGGCGAGCCTCTCATCCCCGACCATGTGGACGTGGGGGCCGAGGCCCTGTTCGACGAGCCGGAGGAGTGGACCACCAAGCAGACCTACATGAACTCCTCCTACTTCGACGAAATCTACCACCCCCGCACCGCCCTGGAGCACCTGAACAACATCTACCCCTATGAGGTCTCCCACCCGCCCCTGGGCAAGCTCATCATGTCCCTTGGCATCGCCCTCTTCGGCATGGTGCCCTTTGGCTGGCGGTTTATGGGGACCCTGTTCGGGGTGCTCATGCTGCCCATCCTCTATGTGTTCCTGAAAAACTTCTTTGGCAAGACCCCGGTGGCCTTCTGCGGCACCTGTCTCTTCGCCTTTGACTTCATGCACCTGGTACAGACGCGCATCGGCACCATAGACACCTACGGGGTGTTCTTCATCCTGGTATCCTACTACTTTATGTACCGCTGGCTGTGCTGCCCCGTGGGCTCTTCCCTGCGGAAAACCGCCGTGCCCCTGTTCCTGTGCGGACTGTTCTGGGGCATCGGCTGCGCCTGCAAGTGGACGGTGATCTACGCCGGGGCCGGTCTGGCGGTGATGTGGCTGCTGGGCCTGGTGTTCCGGTACCGGGAGTGGAAGCTGGACCCCCAGGGCTTCGACTTCATCAGCTTCGTGCTCAGCACCACCTCCCTGTCCATCATCTTCTTTGTGCTCCTGCCCTCGGTGATCTACACCGTCTCCTACATCCCCTACGCCACTGCCCAGGGCAATCTCACCCTGGACAACCTGCTGAATGTGATGTGGAGCAACCAGGAGTTCATGCTCTCCTACCACCAGGGCGTCCACTCCACCCACCCCTACCAGTCCAGCTGGTATCAGTGGATTTTTGACGCCCGGCCCATTCTGTACTATCGGGACCTGGATTTGGCCAACACCGAGGGGGTCAAGAGTCTGTTTGCCTCCTTTAACAATCCCCTGGTGTCCTGGGCAGGCCTGCTGGCCTTCTTCGCCGTGCTCATCCAGACCATCCGCCGCAAGTGTGGACGGGGACTGTTCATCCTCATCGCCATTCTCTCTCAGTTCCTGCCTTGGCTGCCCATTGGCCGCACCCTGTTTGCCTATCACTACTTCCCCACCATTCTGTTCCTGGTCTTTGCCATCGCCTATCTGATGAACGACATGCTGGACCGGCACAAGAAGGGGGCCACCCTGGCCGTCTACGGCTTCACTGGGTGCACCGTGGCGGTGTACGCCATCTTCTACCCCGCCCTCACCGGACTGTATATCCCGCTGTGGTACAGCGAGGTGTTCCTGCGTTGGTTCCCCAGCTGGCCTCTATAATCCAAAGAAGTCCAAGGACTTCTTTGGAGAAGGTTTTGCATGGCGGATGTGGCTCGATTTCTTACGAAAAAGTCACCCCATCCGCCATGAGAAGTGTTATTTTCCCGGCACATGTCCGTGAAAATAACGTGATTCCGATTCTTTTCCCGCCTGCGGGCGGGAAAACTCTGCGAGGCTGATTCCCTGTGTATCTCTGTGATTGCCATACCCACACCCGTATTTCCTTTGACAGCACCGCTGCCCTGTCTGACATGATGGCCGCCGCCGTACAGGCGGGGGTCCAGGAGCTGTGCATCACCGACCACTGCGACCTGCTGGACGGGGACGGCAAGCCCACCCTCACCTTCCCCTGGCAGGAGGCTCTGGACCAGTACCACGGCCGGGGGGACGCTCCCCTCACCGTGCGCCTGGGGCTGGAGCTGGGCTCCGCCCCCTATAATCCCCAGGCTGCCCGGGCCATTCTGGCCCAGGCCGGGGATGAGCTGGACTTTGTGCTGGGCTCCCTCCACAACTGGATTGGGGCACAGAACAACCAGGATTTCTACTTCACCAACTTCACCGCTGACCCCGGCCTGTGCCGTCAGGCGGTGGAAAACGCCCTCAGCCACACCTGGGCGCTGGTGAAGGAGCACCCGGATTGCTACGACTCCCTGGCCCACATCAACTATCCTCTGCGCTACATGGCCCGGGACGGACAGCACCTGACTCTGGAGCCCTTCCGGGACCAGGTGGAGGAGATCTTCCGCCAAGTAGCCGCCAGCGGCCACGCCCTGGAGGTAAACACCTGTCGGGGCATGTCCCTGGAGGAGTGGCTGCCTCTGCTGCGCTGGTTCAAGGACTGCGGGGGCGAGTATGTCACCGTGGGGTCGGACGCCCACCAGCCCGAGCACATGGCCCTGGGGATTCCCGAGGCCCTGGAGCTGTTGCGGGAGGCCGGGTTCTCCCACGTCACCACCTACCAGGGCCGCCGCCCTGTCTGTCACAAACTTTAAGGAAAAGGAGTCCTGAACATGAAAATTTCCATTGGCAGTGACCACGGCGCCTTCGCCATGAAAGAGCACCTCAAGCAGTACCTGACCGAACAGGGCCACCAGGTGGTGGACTGCGGCACCTACTCCACCGACAGCTGTGACTACGCCGATTTTGCCAAGGCTGCCGCCCAGCTGGTGGCCAGCGGGGACTGTGACCGGGGCATTGTCATGTGCACCACCGGCATTGGCATCTCCATCGCCGCCAACAAGGTCCACGGCATCCGGTGCGCTCTGTGCAGCGAGCCCTACTCTGCCGAGATGACCCGCCGCCACAACGACGCCAACATGCTGGCCATGGGCGGCGCTCTCATTGGCCCCAACATGGCAGACCGCATTGTAGACGTGTTCCTCAATACCGAGTTTGAGGGCGGCCGCCATGCGCGCCGTGTAGGTAAGATTATGGCCATTGAAAACGAGGCCTAATTCCCCCAAACCATCAAAAAGAGGTGTGAGCTTGGCTCACACCTCTTTCTTTATTTCACCCTCATGATGTTCTCATACCGTGTTTTTGCCGACTGATGCCCGCCAAAATACCGCCGCCAGAGTTCCCTACGCTCCTCCCAGGTTCTCACCTGCTGTTGCAGTCCCTCCACATACTCCAACACCTTGCGGTGATACACCATCTCATAGGTATGCCGGGCCTTTTCCGGTGTGATGTGGAACGCCCTGCCGATGGCCCGAAAGCTGGCGTTCTCCTCCTCCCGCATGGTGACCATGCGGGAAATCTCCTCTTCTCCCAGCTTCACCGGACAGGGCGGCAGTTTCTCTAACATCTCCTGGGGTGTCCCCGGCTCCCCCGCCCGATACGCCTCCAAAATCTCCCCATAGGTCTTGTCCAGATACCCACAGGCATAGGGATAATTTTGATAGCATTCCATGGCTGTGGAAAACACGTTCCGCACCTGTGCGGTGTTCTCGTGGCCCAGGGCAATGGCTATGTGGCGAAGGTACAAGCGCACCTGTCGCACCTTCATTTTGGTGTACTGCTGCCGGACACGGGCGGGAGAAACACCCAATTGGCTGGCTATGGCGGTGAAACTCTGGTTTTGCTGCTCCCGGAGCAGCAAAATCTGATAGCCTGTTTTGTCCTCCTGCAAGGTGCTGTATGGAATGTCGTCCTGGTAAAAATGATGTTCCATCCTTCTCGCTCCCTTCCTCTCCATTCTAGCAAAGGAAAGGCAACTTTTCCAAAACCGTTTCCGTGTTATTTACAACACACAAACCGTGTTATACAATACAAATGAAGCAAAATCTACACTTAGGCGGGTGGTCGTGTGCTGCGATTAAAACAACTGCGCGAGGAACGTCATCTCAGCCAAGCAGGGCTGGCTCTAAACCTCAATCTGTCTCAATCTACCGTCAGTGCCTACGAAGTGGGAGATCGAACTCCAGACTTGGAAACTCTCGTGGCGATTGCTCAATTTTTCGGCGTATCTCTGGACTACTTGGCCGGACTCACTGAGCAAAAGCGGCTGATGGCCCAGAGCGATTTGTCCCCGGAGGAACTGGCACATCTGTATGCCTATCGGCAGTTGAACCCCCGCCAACAAGAGCGGGTGGAGGCTTATATGGATGGTCTGCGGGACAGAGGTTAATTTTTAACGCATAAAGGGGGAAGCAGGTGCTTCCTCCTTTTTCTCTTTCCCTGCCCCCGGGCCGGAGAGATTGTCCTTCTCAAACGCCTTGGTTCAGGCTTGCCAGCCTGGTGGGGACGCTCCCCGCTGGGGGTTCCTTTCTGCTGCCAGAAAGGAACCAAAGACCACCAAAGGCGGGGCCTTCCCCCGCCTTGTGGAATTCACCCCGCGGTACTGGGAGTCCCTGCGTCCTCATTTTTGCGGCCCTTAGCCTGGTGAGGTCACATAGATAGCGTAGACGTTCTGTGGGTCGTGCCTACTCCTGTGTAGGTGGTACTTCTACCCCTAGGGCCTTATCCTGGTATGCCGCTGTTCCCAGCGGTCGGTGGCCTGGCTTCCGGCGGCGGGAACGCCGCTTAGCCAGGGTAGGGCCGGACATGGAAACCACCCGGCCATAGGGCCAGCTGCCCAGGGTGGCCTGGTGTGGTGGCAGTACTAGGAGCCACAGCAAGGGTGACGGGCCGAACCTAGACTTGACGCAGGCCCAGCCCTGTACCCCAGGGAGGTCCTTAGGGGGGAACGCCCTAAGCGATTCTTTCCCCGATTTCTCATCGGGGAGAAATTGGGCCCAGCGGAGCGTCCCCGGCGGGGGCGCTGGTCCGCACACGAGAAATCGGAGAAGCAAAAGTCCTTCATCCGCCCCGTGTCTTAGTTCTCCCCCTTCCTCTTCAAACGAAAAGCAACCATTTTCGGCTGCGAATCCAAAATGCAGCTAATAACGGTTGCTTTTAAAGTTCAAAAAGGCCGGTGTCCGAAGACACCGGCCTTTTGAAACCATATTGGGGCTGCTTCTTAGTACATGCCGCCCATGTCGGGAGCGGGAGCAGCGGGAGCGGGAGGCTCGGGCTTGTCGGCCACCAAGGCCTCGGTGGTCAGCAGGGTGGCGGACACAGAGGCGGCGTTCTCCAGAGCGGAACGGGTCACCTTGGTGGGGTCCACGATACCGCAGGAGATCATGTCGCAGTACTCCTCCTTGTAGGCGTCGAAGCCGTAGCCCACCTGGCCAGCGGTCTTCACCTTCTCCAGCACCACGGAGCCGTCGATGCCAGCGTTGGTGGCAATCTGCTTCATGGGCTCAGCCAGAGCCTTGGCAATGATCTTCACGCCGGTCTTCTCGTCACCCTCCACGGTGTCCAGCAGGGCCTCCACGGCGCCGATGGCGTTGACGTAGGCGGTGCCGCCGCCAGCCACAATGCCTTCCTCCACGGCGGCACGGGTGGCGTTGAGGGCGTCCTCAATGCGCAGCTTCTTCTCCTTCATCTCGGTCTCGGTGGCAGCACCCACGCGGATGATGGCCACGCCGCCAGCCAGCTTGGCCAGACGCTCCTGGAGCTTCTCCTTGTCGTACTCGGAGGTGGTGTTCTCGATCATGTGACGAATCTGAGACACACGGGCGGCGATGTTCTCGGTGGCGCCAGCGCCGTCCACGATGATGGTGTTCTCCTTGGAGACCTTCACCTGACGGGCAGTGCCCAGCATGGTCAGGTTGGCTTCCTTCAGGTCCATGCCCATGTCGGTGGACACCACAGTGCCGCCGGTGAGGATGGCGATATCCTCCAGCATCTCCTTGCGGCGATCGCCGAAGCCAGGGGCCTTGATGCAGCACACATTCAGGGTGCCGCGCAGCTTGTTGACCAGCAGGGTGGACAGGGCGTCGCCCTCCACGTCCTCAGCGATGATCAGCAGCTTCTTGCCGCTCTGCACCACCTGCTCCAGCAGGGGCAGCAGCTCCTGGATGGAGGAAATCTTCTTATCGGTGATGAGGATATAGGGGTCGTCCAGAACGGCCTCCATCTTCTCGGTGTCGGTGACCATGTAGGGGGTGATGTAGCCACGGTCCAGCTGCATGCCCTCCACAACCTCAGAGTAGGTCTCGGCGGTCTTGGACTCCTCCACGGTGATGACGCCGTCGTGGGAGACCTTCTCCATAGCCTCGGCGATCAGAGCGCCGATGGTGTCGTCGCCAGAAGAGATGGCGCCAACACGGGCGATGTCAGAGGTGCCGGAGACGGGCTTGGAGTTCTTCTTGATCTCCTCGATGGCGGCAGTGGTGGCCTTGGCAATGCCCTTCTTCATGACCATGGGGTTGGCACCGGCGGCCAGGTTCTTCAGGCCCTCACGGATGATGGCCTGAGCCAGCAGGGTGGCGGTGGTGGTACCGTCGCCGGCCACGTCGTTGGTCTTGGTGGAAACTTCCTTGACGATCTGAGCGCCCATGTTCTCAAAGGGGTCGTCCAGCTCAATCTCCTTGGCAATGCTCACACCGTCGTTGGTGATGAGGGGAGTGCCAAACTTCTTATCCAGCACCACGTTGCGGCCCTTGGGACCCATGGTGATCTTCACGGTGTCAGCCAGCTGGTTGACGCCACGCTCCAGAGCGTGACGGGCTTCCTCGCCGTAGCAAATAATCTTAGCCATAATTCAATTACCTCCGTAAGAAAAACTCAATTAGTCCTCGACAATGGCCAGAATGTCATTCTGACGAACAATGTTATACTCCTCGCCGTCCGCCCCGCAAAACCAGTTTTGCGGGGTACCCCGTTGGGGTGATTTCATATGCGGTTGTCGGAAGTCAATTCCGCCAACCTGCGCCGCATAAGCGGCGTCCCGCCTCTCGGCGGGTCCCTCAAAGTGGACGGCTGAAAATACCTTCGCTTTTAGTCCTCGACAATGGCCAGAATGTCATTCTGACGAACAATATTATACTCCTCGCCATCCACTTTGACCTCAGTGCCGGAGTACTTGCTGGTGAGCACCTTGTCGCCCACCTTCACGGTCATGACGACTTCCTTGCCGTCCACCACACCGCCGGGGCCAACGGCCACAACTTCGGCCATCTCGGGCTTCTCCTTGGCGCTGGCGGTGAGAATGATGCCGCCCTTGGTGGTTTCCTGGGCCTCCATGGCCTTCAAGATCACGCGATCTGCCAGAGGTTTCAGAGTCATAGTTGGTTCCTCCTTATATCAATCCAATGGTTTACGGTTTCATAGGTTAGCACTCATTTTATCCGAGTGCTAACTCTAGATAAGATAATAACCGTTTCACTCCAAAAAATCAACCCCTATTTTTGAGAAATAGAGGTTGAGTGAAAAAAATTCATCTTTTGTTCACAAGGTGACAGGGAGAGTGCTAATTCGCCTCTTCCATCCGGGGCTGATAACTGAGGCCCTGGGGGTAGAAGAAATTCACCTTCTTGTCGGATAGGCGGATGTGGTAGCGCTGCTCTCGCAGTACCTCTCCGTCCACCACCGCCACCAGGGGCTGGGGAGCGGTGATGGTAAACTCGGTGCCCTCCACCGCCGTGATCAAATCCGGGTGCTGACGATAGCGGCCCTTGGCGTACTCTCCCACCAGGCGGAAGAAGGTTCTGCGGCTGACCTTGGGCACCACCAGCATCTCCAGCTTGCCGTCGTCGGGGAGGTTGTCCCCCACGGGCATAAAGCCGCCGCCGTAATAGCGGCCATTGCACACGCATACAATGGCAGTCTGACCCTGGTAGGCATACTCTCCCGCCTCCACCTGGGTCTGGCGGCTGATACCTTTAAATAAGACATTGGCCACCAGCGAGAGGATGTAGGCCCCGATGCCCCGCACCAGGGGCAGGCGGCGGTACTTGTGCACGTCGGCGGCGATGCGGGCATCCACTCCCGCACAGAAGATATCTACCCCCAGCTTGCCGTTGCACTCCATCAGGTCAAGGGCCACCTGAGGGCCTCGGCTGAGCTCCTCCAGCTGGGAAAACTTCTCCTTGTTCTCCGGGCCAAAGATTTTCAAAAAGTCGTTGCCGGTGCCCAGGGGCACGTTGGTCACCGCCACATGGTCAAAGCCAGCCGCCCCGTTGATGACCTCGTTTAAGGTGCCGTCCCCGCCGCAGGCGTAGATGCGCAGGGGCTCCCCCCGCTGGGCGGCGGCCCGGGCGATCTCACAGGCCTCCTCCTGGCGCTGGGTATGCACCACTTCACAGTCCAGGTCCAGCTCCTGAATCTGGTCCAGCAGCTCATTTTCGTTCCCCGCTTTTCCGGCTGCGGGGTTGACGATAAATAAATGTTTCATTCCATTTTCTCTCCATCACTTCACACCGTACTGGAACAGGTCGCACTTGAGCATGCCGTTGTACAGCTTCCGCTTCTTGTCTGCCTTTTTCCCATAGGTGCGCTCAAACTCGGTGTGAGAGGACAGAATGGACACCTGCCAGCCGTCGGGGAACTTGTCCATGGCCCGGCCAAAGGCCCGGTACAGCTCCTCGGCCTCCCGCTTCTCCATCAGCCGTTCCCCGTAGGGGGGATTGGTGACCACCCGTCCCCCCAGGCCGCCCCAGTGGAACCGGGTGGCGTCCGCCACTTCAAAGGACACCACATCGTCCACCTCGGCCAGCTGGGCGTTGTGCCGGGCCAGCTCCACCGCCTTGGGGTCGATGTCGCCGCCCCAGATTTCATAGTTTCCATCGAACTCTCCGTCCATGGCCTCGTCGGCGGCATCCAGCCACAGCCCGGAGGGCAGCTGGGTCCACTTCTGGGAGGAGAAGGAGCGGCCCAGGCCAGGGGCCCGGTTCTTGGCGATGAGGGCGGCCTCAATGGCGATGGTGCCGGAGCCACAGAAGGGGTCGCAGAAGGGGTCTTTTCCCTTATAGCGGGACAGGGCCACCATGGCCGCCGCTAGGGTCTCCTTCAAGGGGGCGGCCACGCCCTGGGCCCGATAGCCCCGCTTGTACAGGCCCTCGCCGGAGGTGTCCAACATCAGGGAAGCCCGGTCCTTGAAAATGGCAAACTGGACCTGATACAGCACCCCCGTCTCCGGCAGGGTCTCCAGCCCATACACCTTGCCCAGCCGCTTGGCAATGGCCTTTTTCACCATGGCCTGGCAGGTGGGCACGGCGTGGAGGGCGGAGTTGATGGCATAGCCCTTCACCGGGAACTTGCCCTCCCGGGGGATGAACTCCTCCCAGGGCAGGGCGTAGGTACCCTCAAAGAGGGCCTCAAAGTTGGGGGCCATAAACTCCCCCAGGAGAATGAGCACTCTCGCTCCCGTGCGCAGGTTCAGATTCAGCCGGGGAATGTCCTTCTTGGTGCCGGTGCACAGCACCCGGCCGTTTTCCGCCCGCACGTCGGCAAGGCCCAGCTTCTTCACCTCATAGCTCACCAGGCTCTCCACCCCCAGCAGGGTGGGAATGACAAATTGCAGTTTCCCGTCCATATTCCATCCTCTCCGGGGGTCTCCCCTGTCGTCTTCAAATGGTCATAATCTTTTTTATTATACCCAATTTGACACCCCATGACAAGGATAATAATTTTTTGATATTTTCTCTAATGGTTACAAATTGTAGTGGTATCGCTGGGGTAGCTATGCTATACTACCCCCAAAGGAGGTGACCAGTATGGACACTGTTTATCAAATTGTCTGGCTGGCGCTGCTGATCATCTTTGCGGTCGCCGAAGCCGCCACCGTGGGCCTGACTTCCGTGTGGTTTGCCATCGGTTCTCTGGGTGCGCTGGTGTGTGCCCTGGCCGGAGGCAACATCTGGCTGCAACTGGGTATTTTCATTGTGCTCTCCCTGGTGTGCCTGGTGGCCCTGCGCCCCCTGGCAAAAAAATATCTGAACACCCGGGTGGAGCCCACCAACGCCGACCGGGTCATTGGGCAAGAGGCCCGGGTCACCCAGGACATTGACAACATCCAGGGCACCGGCGCCGTCACCATCGGCGGTGTCACCTGGACCGCTCGCAGTGAGCACGACACCCCCATCCCCGCCGGGGCCATGGTACGGGTGCTGCGCATAGAAGGTGTCAAAGTTATCGTAGAAGAGTAAGGAGGAAGTAATATGGATTTGATCTCTCTCATCATCCCGGTGGCCGTGATCATCATCATTCTGCTGATCATTGCCGCCAACGTCAAGGTAGTACCCCAGTCCAAGGCCATGGTTGTGGAGCGTTTGGGCGCGTTCCGTGCCGTGTGGAGCGTGGGTCTCCACTTCAAGATTCCCTTTATTGAGCGCGTGGCCAAAATGGTCTCCCTGAAAGAGCAGGTTGTGGACTTCGCCCCCCAGCCCGTTATCACCAAGGACAACGTCACCATGCAGATCGACACCGTCCTGTATTTCCAGATCACCGACCCCAAGCTGTATACCTACGGCGTGGAGCAGCCCCTGAGCGCCATTGAGAACCTCACTGCCACCACCCTGCGTAACATCATTGGCGACCTGGAGCTGGACCAGTCCCTCACCAGCCGTGACCACATCAACACCCAGATGCGCTCCATTCTGGACGAGGCCACCGACCCCTGGGGCATCAAGGTCAACCGTGTGGAGCTGAAGAACATCATGCCTCCCCGGGACATTCAGGAGTCCATGGAGAAGCAGATGCGTGCCGAGCGCGAGCGCCGGGAAGCCATCCTCCAGGCCGAGGGCCAGAAGCAATCTCAGATTCTGGTGGCTGAGGGCGAGAAGCAGTCCGCCATTCTCCGAGCTGACGCCGCCAAGCAGGCCAAGATCATGCAGGCCGAGGCCGAAAAGACCGCCCGCATCCTGGCCGCCGAGGCGGAGAGCGAGGCCATTCTGAAGGTGCAGCAGGCCACCGCCGACGCTTTGAAGCTGTTGAACGAGGCCGCTCCCAACTCCGAAGTGCTCCAGCTCAAGGCTCTGGAGGCCTTCCAGAAGGCCGCCGACGGCCGTGCCACCAAGATCATCATTCCCAGCGAGATTCAGGGACTGGCTGGCCTGTGCGCCTCTGCCAAGACGGTGTTTGACTCCGTGACTCCCAATCCCGCCGCCCCGGCTCCCACCCAGAAGGCTCCTACCCCCAAGCCCTGAGGAAGGCCAGGACTTCCCCATAAGACAACACCCACAGCAACGCTCCTGGAATCCCAGCGATTCCAGGAGCGTTTATCGTGTCGAACCAGTTCGACACGATTCTCAAAAATGCCAGCATTTTTTCGAAGAGTTGCAGCCCGCTGCATGCATAATCGGGTCAAAGGACGACCCGATTCCACACTGGCGGGCTGAGAAGTGTTTTTTCCGATGCGCATGTCCCCGGAAAAAACGGATTTTGATTGATTTTCCCGCCCTCGGGCGGGAAAACTCTGCCGAGGGCTTTTTGTCGCTGCAATTTGTCGTTATCCATTTTATTTTGACGTTATCGTCACAAAATCCCATTTTCAATACATGTATAAAGGAAGGTGACACGGAATGTTGTATGACGTTGTCCCCATTCAGACCCGTTATCGAGGCATTGGGCGGTGTCTGGACGGTGCCGATTTTTACCCCAACGAATCCAAGAAAGAGTTTTCCCAGCTGCTGGACCAGTACGCGCAATCCCTGGACCAGTGGCAGAATCCCCCTTCCCAACAGGGGCTGGCCAAAATGATGGAGCTTTGCTCCCTGCTGCGGCAATTCCATTTCCCCT
The DNA here is from genome assembly GCF_002160275.1 of Pseudoflavonifractor sp. An187. Lineage (NCBI taxonomy): Bacteria > Bacillati > Bacillota > Clostridia > Eubacteriales > Oscillospiraceae > Pseudoflavonifractor > Pseudoflavonifractor sp. An187. Next base: position 20,287 of record NZ_NFKG01000033.1, read on the forward strand.
GTGAGGTCATCGTGTACGACTCCACCCCCTTGGAGCGGGCTTACGGCTATGGGCTGGAGTTTCTGGGGGTGGACGTGGCCCACAATCTGGAGGAGTCTCTGCTGTATGGCGAAGTGCCCAACGAAGCGGAGGAATTTCTCAATGAGCACGGCCTGTGCCCCCGCACCGAGGATGTGGCGCAGATTCTCCCGCTGCTGGACTGCGACGACGACGATAAGGACTGGGCCCCCTGCTATGTGTACACCGTCTCCATCCAGAGAAACACCGGCCCCCGGGATATTCCTGATATCTACCGGAAGCCCCTGCAAAAGGAGATCATGCACCTGCATTTTGACAGCGTGTACCGGGACCTGTCCATGGTGTCCTATGAGTTCTCCTTTGACCACCTGTCCCACGATTTTCCCAAGGTCAACAGCCTGACCATGTACGCGTTCCTCATGTACGTCATCTCCCAGGAGGAGAGCCCGGACAAGCACCTGGCCATCTGCAACTATCTGACCTTTATGGACCCCTATATTCTGGGGGCGGATTCCCTCATCCGCTGGCACCTCATTCGTGCCCTGGAGCTGGACCCGGGAAACCGGGAGGTCCTGCGCTGGATTCTCTCGGTCTATGACGGAAACCCGGACTGCCCCTTCTCCCAGGCACAGCTGGAGGAATACCGCCGGACCCTTAAAGGCACACAAACAGGAGGAGATAATCTATGAATGTACGCTTACACGGAATTCTCCCCGAAGGACTGGGTCTACACTTCATGCACCGCGGAAAAGAGATGGATTTGTCCCCGGACACTCCGGTGGAGGTGGACGTGGCGGAAGGTGAGACCCTCACCCTGGTCCAAGACCCGCCCTTAACAACCAAATGGAAGGTCTTGGCCGCCCTGGGCGTTGTGATCACCGCACCCTTGCAGGCCGCTCTGTATTTTGGCGACACCAAATGGGATGACGTGATGCCCTACCGCCTGGGGGCTGTGCTCCGCCCTACTAAGGATGGCTCTTGCACGGTCCAAGTCACCAAGTCGAACAAAGCCCTGCATCCGCCCAAGCTGGAGATCACGGGGGATGGGGTGGCTCTGGAGGAGTCCACCTGTGAGCCGGTTCCCCAAGTGCTCCATCAGGCATTTTTCATCCATATGTGCCGTGTGTTTGGGATGCTTCTGTGGGCCCTGGTCCTGTTTGGCGCACTCTTGTACGTTGCCGTAACGCATCAGATTTATGGGGCCGCAGCCATCTGCGCCGTGGTAGCCCTGGCCCTGGTTTTGGTGTGCGGGTACATCGGCATGGATAGCCGGAAGGTGCTGCGCCGGGATATGGAACATTTAGAACAAATTAGCGGATACCTAGGACTTTTACAGTCCTAGGTATCCGCTAATTTTGTACACATCTTACAATTAATTTGTACTAGTTATTGTTTTTATAAACAAATATGTTAAAATAGAGAAAAGCACCAAATGGAGGAAGGAGGGAGACATGGAGTGGCACCTATGGAATCCTTTTTGGCCCAGCTGTACCACCGGGAATATCCCGTCCTGTACCGGGTGGCCTATCGTCTGACGGGCAGCCGAGACGATGCCCAGGACATGATACAGAAGACCTTCCTCTTGGCCATATCCCAGCAGGAGGAACTGAGCCGACACCCCAACCCCGGGGGCTGGCTGGTGGTGACCCTGAACAATCTGGTAAAAAACGAGCGGCGGCGCATGGCTCATCAGGTAGAAATCCCCCTGGAAGATGTGTCCCGATTCCCCACCCGAGGGCCGGACATTCCCTTCCTGGAGTCCCTCCCCGACGGTCTCTCTGTGGAAGAACAGCAGTTCTTGAGTTGGAAGTTCGAGCTGGAACTGGACCACCGGGAGATCGCCCGACGGCTGGGCATTTCCCCGGAGGCCTGCCGGACTCGCCTGTCTCGTCTATTAAAAAAATGCCGGGTCCTTATGGACTTCTGTCCTGTGGAACCTAGAAAAGATTTTTCCATGGATGTCACAAAACCGTCTCCCCAATACATGGATAGGGTGAGGGCGGAGAAAGGAGGCGCTCATGGCTGAATACGATGGACGCATCCGGCGTCTGCATCCCGTTCCCAACCGCAGTGAGTTGGAACGGCTCTCCCCGGAAGAGCTGGCCCAGGCCATGGAGCAGGCTCTGGACCAAATGAACGAGGACACCTATGACCAGGCGGTGATGGACGCCTATCTGGACGCCCTGGAGGCCAAAACCCCCATGCCGGAGGCCCCCGATGTGGAGGAGTCCTACGGGCAGTTTCAATCCATGCTGTCCCAGGCCATGCCCGAAGAAGAACCTTCAAAGCCCAGGCAGCGAGGCTCTGTGCTGCGCATGACCCTGCGGGTAGCGCTGGCCGCCGCCTTCCTGTTTGGATGCCTGATGATGGCTCAGGCTGGAGGCGTGGATGTGTTTGGCGCTGTGGCCCGGTGGACGGACGATGCCTTCTATTTAGAAACTCAGAAGGACCATACCGCAGTTCAGTCCTGTGTTCCCTATCAGGAAAAATATGAATCCGCAGGTTTGGATGCAGCATATATGCCCACCTGGATACCGGATGGCTACTCCGTTGGGGAAATTGAGGTGGATGAACTCACCACATGGACCTATTTTTACATTCCTCTGAACAACTCCAATGGTTCTATTCTTCATTTCTGTATCAACATCCAGACCGATTCACAGCCCCCTGCGACTCAAGTTTATGAAAAGGACGATCGGCCTGTTCAGCAATACCAAATCAACGGGAAAACAGTATACCTATTTCATAACCTGGATATTATGGCGGCGGTATGCCAGGATGAAACTGTGACATACTCCTTATATGGCGATTTTTCCGAGGATATGGTCTTGCAGTTTTTCAATTCTATCCCTTCTATCAGCTCCAATTCTTAAGCTGTATCCAGTTGCCTCCCACAGAAAGGATATCAGGTGCCATCTATGAAGAAAATCTCTTTTATTTTAGCTACAGTTCTGTCTATTTTACTCCTCTGCCCTGTTGATGCCCACGCCCAAACTCGTGCCAGTCAGTATATACTTTCAAACACAGCAATCATCTCACAAGGCGATGGCAGCGGCGAGGTCGTTGTCAATTTCACCGTTCAGGCAATCCGGTCTCTCCCAAAAATTGGAGCAATAAAAATTGATATTTACCGGACCAGCGGAGACCGTGCAGTCACCATCTGGGGCAATGCCTCAAATGGCTTACTCTCCTCAAAAAGTGCCACACGATATTCCTATAGCTATACATACAAAGGCATTCCAACTGTCTCTTACTATGCTGTCGTCACCGTCTGTGCAGGACCCTCCATTAATTATGACACCAGAACCGTGAAAACATCGGTAGTACAGGCCCCCAAGTAAATACGCCACCCCACAGCAGACAGGGCTGGGAGAAGATTTCTCCCAACCCTGTCTCTGTTTATATAGCAATTAAAATTTGCAAATTTTTCTGTTTTCTTTGTCACATTTCAACCATGCCAATACATGCATGTAGTAGAAGCATCCATTTACAGTAGAAAGAGGTGAGTCCCATGGGTCAGAAGAATCTTTGCCTTTGACTTATGTCCCTATACATACTACTATATATGTCCCTATACATACTACTATATAAGACCGGCTATAAAGGGTTGTCAAGAGAAGATTTCTAAATAGCTGGGGAATAGGGGGTATTGTCACGAAGGACAGCGAAGATGATATTCACCATTTTGCGGGAAACAT
>NZ_NFKG01000034.1:0-23768 GCF_002160275.1 Pseudoflavonifractor sp. An187
CTGGCTTTTGCATGCCCAAAACGCTGCGGAAGTTCCACATACTGGATTCGTTTTTGCTGTTGAGAGTAAAAAAGGATGTGCCACAAAACTTACGTTTTGCGACACATCCCAACTTTTCATTCAGAAGGGTTCCTTCTTACTTGCTCCACTTTTTCTTGGTGCTTACCACACAGCCAGCGCCAGCCAGAGAAGCCAGGCAAACCAAGCTCCACAGCATCAGGGCGGCGTTGTCCCCGGTCTGAGGCACCTTATTCTCCGGTTTCTGAGTGGCCTCAGGCTTCTGAGAAGTCTCGGGCTTGTCGGTGGTCTCAGGAGCGCCACCGGCGGTGAGGCCGTCCATGGCGGCGGTGAGCTGAGCCACAGCCTCGTCCACCACAGCCTGGTCATCCTCAGAGAGGCTATTGTCTGCCATCACAGCCTGAGCATTGGCCAGAGCGGTGCGGAAGGTAGCCACGGACTCGGCAGTGTAGCCGTCCAGGTTGATGCCTTCGGCCTTGTTAATAAGGTCGTCCAGGATGGACTTGTCCGCCTTGAAGCGCTGGGCCAGAATGGCATTGAGCAGAGCCTCGGCAACAGGCTGGATGTCCTCTTCCATGGCGTCGCCGTCAGCCATTACGTCCTTGGCTGCAGCCAGGGCGTCCACCAGCTCCTGCCAGTGGTCGGGCATGTACTTGTCCTCGTCGGGAATCATGCCATCAGCCTTGTTGATGAGCTGCTCCAGCATGGTCTTGTCGCCCTGTACCAGGCCCAGACCCCAGATGCCAGTGAGCAGGTTATCCCAAGCGGCATTCACCTCGTCCTGAGTGGCGTTGGCATCGGCCATGACGGCCTCGGCTTCGGCCAGAGCCTTCTCAAAGGCGGCCTTGGCAGAGTCGGTGACACCGGTGGTGTCCAGACCCTTGGCATAGGCAATGGTCTTCTCCAACAGGGTCTTGTTGGCGGGCTCGGAGTCCACGTCCACCAGGTCCTTCACCTCGTCAGCAGTCAAACTACGGTCGAAGACGCTCAGCTGGTCGATGGTAGCATTCAAGAAGCCACCGCCAGCCAGATTGACGGAATTGTTGCCGCCGATGCGGTTCATAGGCCCGTTGATGGCCAAATCGATGTGATCCTGCTCCACACCATTGACGTACAGAGTGGTACCCTGATCGTTGCTGACAAAGGTCAGATGCACCCACTCACCCATGGGAGCGGAGTAGTCAAAGGTGGCATCCTCCACACCGTAGGCAGTAACACCTACCTTACCGGTGTTCTGGTACTGGTCCAGCTTGATCTCGCCGGTTGCGCCGGACATCAGCACGGCATTGTGCTCCACGCTCTCTCTGCGGTTGACCCACAGACCCACAGTCCAGTTCTTGTCCAGATCCCGGTAGCCCAATTCAATGCGGCCAGCGCCGCTAAAGTCCAGGCCACTGCCCATCTTACCATCGGTCCAGGTGATGCCGTCACCTAGGGTGAAGGAGTGAGCACCGCTGGTGTCGGTGATCTGAGTGCCCTCGCCCTCGTCAAAGTTGAAAATCATCTCATTCTCGAAGCCGAACGCGTCTTCCTTCATGTCCATGATCTCCTCTGCACTCAGAGCACGATCATAGATCTGGACATCGTCCACAGCACCCTTCATGTAGCCACGGTCGGACAGGCCATCCTTGTAGTTGGCACCGATACGGCTGACAGGGCCGTTGATGGTGGCATCAATGTGGTCGGTCTCCACACCGTTGACGTACAGCGTGGTGCCCTGATCGTTGGAAACAAAGGCCAGGTGGACCCACTCGCCGATGGGAGCGGTGTAATCGAAGGTGTAGTCGTCCACACCATAGGCGGTAAGGCCAACCTTACCCGTGTTCTTCCACTGCTCCAGTTTGATCTCACCCTCAGTACCAGCCAGCAGAGCCGCATTGGGGGCGCCGGAGTCCTCACGTTTGACCCACATACCGGCAGTCCAGTCGCCGCCGATGTCATCGTACTTCAGGTCCACATAGCCAGAGCCGTCAAAGACCAGGCCGGAGCCATAGCGGCCCTCGCCCCAGGTCACGCCACCTACCATGGTACCCTTGAAGTCGCCAGTGGTGTCCTTCACGGTGGTGCCGGTACCCTCATCCAGAGGCATACGGAAGTTCACGGGCTTCTCCCAGATCAGGGTGTCTTCCTTATAGCCAATTTCCAGGCTGTCCAGACGATCCTTGTGCTGAGCGATGCGCTCTTTGTACTCGTCCCAGCTGCGGTTTTCCTTGGGTGTCCAGGCGACCTCGGCAATACCGGGCAGTCTGGGGTAGTACATGTAGTCAATATGTTCTGGATCGGCAAGGGTCTCAGCCCACAGGGCACCTTCGACGCCGATAAATTGATCTGCACTGCCGAAGTCGGTGGGATCCCAGTTATAGGTATCGTCCACAGGGGCATAACCAGCCCACTGTAGGCCCAGAGGACAGCTGGCATCGTACTTCATATCCAAATAGGCGTGGTCAGCCGGAGAGGCAATGTACGTCACGCCGTCCAGGGCTCTCTGATCTCCAGTGTTCCAGTACTGGGTGATGGTGTTCTCCTTATCCTCCACAGCAGCGTCATAATTCTGCCAGCCGATAGGGGTCTTGCCGTACTTCTGGGCAATCTCGGTGACCCGGTTGACAAAGTACACATAGTCGTCATGAGCCGTCACGTGGGCCTCATCGCCGCCCACATGGATATATATGGAGGGAGAGATCTCGGAAATCTGACGGAACACCTCGTCAATGAAGATATAGGTGTTCTCGTTGCGGCACTCCAAAGAGGCCCAGCCCACATCCCAGCCCTGGTAGGGCTTGGTGTTGTCATAACCGTTGGCATGGGGCTTGCCGTCCTCGGTGGAGTTCAGCATGGGCATGGAAACCAGAGCCGCCCAGGCGTGGGCAGGCATATCAAACTCGGGAATGATCTCCACGTTCCGCTCTGCGGCGTAGGCCACGATGTCCTTGAACTCCTCCTGGGTATAGTATCCGGCTCTCACGCCATTGTGGTCACAGGAGGTGGAAGCACCCAGCTCCGTCAGGTTGCTGAAGTCCACGGGATTGCCGTCTTTGTCCACCACATCGGGGTTATTCTTGATCTCCAAGCGCCAGCCCTGGTCATCACTCAGGTGCATGTGCAGCTTGTTGATCTTATACTGGGACATGTGGTCGATCTGTCGCTTTACCTCTTCTACCGGGAAAAAATGGCGGGACACATCCAAGTGCATACCACGATACCCATAAGTGGGCTCGTCAGAAATGTCCGCACAGGGTGCGGTCCAGGCCACGTCGCTGACCAGCGTGTCGCTCTCGATTTGGCCGGGGAACATCTGGCGCAGAGACTGCAGGCCGTAATACACGCCGCCTGCGCTCTTGGCGGTGATGGTCACACCGTCTGCGGTGACGGACAGCTGATAGCCTTCCTCCTCTGTCACAGCCTCACCATCCAGGCGGATGATGATATCTCCGCTCTTGCCTTCCTCACCCTGGACCACAGGCAGGTCATAGCCGGTGGACTTGCGGAATTCCGAGGCCACCACTTCGGTAGAGTCTGCCGCCTTCTCATCGGCCTGGGCCAGGACAAAGCGGGTCTCCGGCTTCAGGGTAAAGTTTCCCTGGGTCTCCTCATACTGCTGGGGCAAAGGAATGATGGTACATCCACCATTCTCCTCCCCTGCTGCTAGGGTCTGTGTACCCTGGGCAGACAGAGCGGTCGCCCGCAGAGACATGGGTGCCAAGCTCAGCAGCATCGCTCCTGACAACAGCAGAGCTGCCCACCGTTTTTTGTTTCTCACGTTGCTCTCCTCCTTTGACTTCCTTTGAGTTTACGATGGCAATGCCGGCTTTTATTTAGGAAAACATCACGTCTTCCTCCACCGGCCACCCCATCGTTTTTCAGTCTAAGTATCTCGTGTTCCCCAAAGACTGTAAAACAAAAGTTTTTTGTGCATGAACAACGCCTATTTGTATGGCAAGATTTCTTTGGGTAATTTGACTGGTTTTCCCGGTCCGCTTTGTACAAACCTACATTTTTGTCGTATTTATCCTCCATTTCCACGAATTGTTTTTCATCATGTTGCATAGACACTCTTTTTTTCTTGTCAATTTTTGTGAATATGTTATAATACAAATGGTCTTTCCAGATATTTGATAGTAAAATCCACCACACATTACTCCCTGTCATATGGAAGGTGACACTCTGTGAATGTAAAAAAACTCTATTATTTTTGTGAAATTTGCAAAGATATGAATCTGACTTATACAGCTAAACGGCTCTACGTCACGCAGCAAAGCCTGAGCTACGTCATCCGCACGCTGGAACAAGAGCTCAAGTGCACCCTGTTTATTCGCACTGCTTCGGGCGTAGATTTGACCGAGGAAGGTAAATATTTTTACCGCCGGTGCTCTCACATCCTCCAGGAGTTGGATGACACCTGTCAGGTGCTCCGCCAGGCATCATCGGAGTTTGCCGGAAATCTGCGCATCTCCTTAGCTCCCTGTTTCTATAACATGCTGCTTCATGCGCTCCCAGATTCCTGCGGGTCCTCTCCCGTGGTCTACACCTATTGCAGCGACTACTTCTGTCTGGAGCACCTGCAAAACCACCAGGCCGATGCCACCCTTCTCCCCTATCTTCCCTCTGAGCCTGGCCTATCCTCCACCCTTCTGGGCTATATCCCCATCTCTGTGATTCTCTCTCTGAATCATCCGTTGGTGCGGCGCACATCGGTACCAACCTCTGATCTATCTCAAGAGCCGCTGTTTCTCCCCGAGCAGTATCAGCCCATCTATGAGGCTCTGTTTGCCCGGTACCCCACCCTTCCCACCGCCTTCAGCCGCACCCTCTCTCTGCCCTCCCCCCTTGCCGCCATTCACAAGTGCGCCCAAGGAGACGGCGTAGTGCTCATGGATGAGCAGGCCCTGTCCAATTGTACCGTTCCCCTCCCGGCCGTCCGTGCCCTTCCTATGTCTGACCCGCTGTTTGTGCCCCTCTACTGTGTCTCTGCGCAAAAACAACATTCTCCACCCCTCCAATCCTTCATTGACCGTATTCAGCTGGCGCTCAAGACCTCTCAGTCCAGTGCAAGATAAGGTGGATTTATACGGCGTGAACACCGCAATCCTGATTGATAGTTCAAGAAATCCAGACAACCCCGCTGTTTGCGTCATAAGATGCAGACAGCGGTTGTCTTCCTTTGGGCTTGTCCCCATATCCCAAGTATTATAAAATGAATCCACATACCTATCCCCAAAAACCACAGGGAGGCATAAGCGTCATGAACGAATCTTCCACCTATCTCGCTCACAAGGCCCCAGATGGACGAACCCAGAGCGTCAAGGAGCATTTGGAAGGCACTGCTGAGCTCGCGGGACATTTCGCCTCTGCGTTCGGCGCCCAGGAACAGGGCTATCTGGCTGGACTGGCCCATGACATTGGAAAGTGCTCCATCCCGTTTCAAAAGCGCCTTCTGGAAGATGGCCCTAAGGTGGACCACTCCACCGCCGGGGCCTATGAATGTATGCGCCAGGGAAACCAAATTTTCGCAGCTCTTTGCATTGCAGGTCATCACAGTGGACTGCCCGATGGGGGAAGCCGGGTGGACCCGTCAAGCGGAAACACCTTTTGGGCTCGCCTGAACCGTGCCAACAAGCACGAAATTCCCCAGTATAATCTAGATGGCAAGTTGCTTCACTTGCCCATCCCCGCCATTCCACCCTATCTACGGACAGACCAGAAAACCATCATGTTTTTCACCCGGATGCTCTACTCCTGTCTGGTGGATGCAGACTATCTGGACACAGAAGCGTTTATGACAGGCCGGCCTCGTGATACACGCCCTGCTGATTTTGTCCATTTGGAAGCAAAACTCCAGTCGTATATCGCTCCATGGTTTCCACCCAAAACATCCCTCAATGAACTTCGGTGTTCCATCTTGCAACACTGCAAGGACCAGGGGCAGACAGAGAAACCAGGCTTTTTCACGCTGACAGTCCCCACTGGTGGAGGGAAAACCGTGGCCTCTCTGGCCTTTGCCCTGGCCCATGCCAGAGCAAACCACCTCTCCCGCATCATCTATGTGATTCCCTACACCTCTATCATCGAACAAACGGCCCAGATATTCCGTGACATTCTGGGCGAAGAATACGTGCTGGAACACCACTCCGGGGTACTCTTTGATACCAGCGAGTCTGCCACCGCCCAGGAGTATGCCATGGCCCAGGCCACAGAAAACTGGGATATGCCCGTAATCGTCACCACTGCCGTGCAGTTCTTTGAATCCCTCTACTCCAACCGCTCCTCCAAATGCCGCAAGCTGCACAACCTGGCAGACAGCGTCATCATTTTCGATGAGGCACAGATGATGCCCCTGCCCTGTCTGCGTCCCTGCGTATTCGCCATCGCCCAATTGGTGGAGCACTACCACGCCAGCGTTGTGCTGTGTACCGCCACCCAGCCGGTCTTGGCCCCCATCTTCCGGGAATTTTGCCCCACCTATACCTCTATAGAACTGTGCCCCAAATCGCTGCAAGAAGCGGCTTTGTTCCGCCGGGTCACCTTCCGCCGAGCCGGACGGCTCTCTTCCGCCCAACTGGCTCAGCAGCTCCAAGGGCTGCATCAGGTGTTGTGCGTAGTCAACACCCGAAAGCAAGCGCAGGAAATCTATTCTCAGCTTCCCAGGGAAGGCAGCTTCCACCTATCCACCCTGATGTATCCCGCCCACCGACAACAGGTTCTATCCACCATCCGCCAACGGCTCCACAATGGACTTCCCTGTCGGGTGGTCTCCACCTCTCTTATCGAGGCTGGGGTAGATGTGGATTTTCCCCAGGTATACCGGGAGCAAGCAGGCCTGGACTCCATGTTACAAGCCGCTGGGCGGTGCAACCGGGAGGGCAAACGCCCAGTTGCAGAGAGTATCGTCACCATCTTTCAAGGGGAAAGCGCACCTCCTGCACAGTTTTCCGCTGCCATAGCCGCAGGGAATCTGGTGTTGGAGCAACAGACTGACCTGTGTTCTCAAACTGCCATTTCCGCCTACTTCACCGAATGGATGGATTTGAAGGGCAAAGATGCCCAGGATGCATCTGGCATCCTCTCTCTCATGGAAGACCTCCGTTCTCCCCTTCCCTTCCGCACGGTGGCGGAACGGTTCCATCTCATTGAACAGCAGACCAAAACCATCTACATTCCCTTAGGAGAGGGCACAGAACTGGTCCGCCAGTTGGTTCAGGGATATTCCAGCCAGATCCTGTTCCGTAAATTGGGCCGGTATGGCGTCTCCGTCTATGATCGTCACTATCAAGCTTTGATGAACCTGGGACTTTTGGATGTGGTGAATGATGACTGCGCCATCCTGCGGGATACCAGCCACTACAATCCGGAAACAGGATTGTCCATGGACCTCCCATCCGGTGTTGCACATATTTTGTAAGGGCAAAATGGGGCCGGTGGAGTAAAAACGCTCCACCGGCCCCATTTACAACTGTTTCTGTCTATATTTCAATCCACGCATCAGCGACTTTTTTATTTTACCTGTTCGTATAGAAAAAATCAAGCAAAGCTTATTCCATATTCATAGAAAGAAACAGTTGACACTTATACCAGATGGTGCTATATTGATGTCAGCAACATACAACAAATTCCAACGAAAGGAGCGAACTCCATGTCCACACAATTGGAAGTGTGGGGCGAATACGCCTTATTCACCCGACCTGAGCTGAAGGTGGAAAAGGTGTCCTATGATGTCATGACTCCTTCTGCTGCCCGGGGCATTTTGGAAGCCGTGTTTTGGCATCCAGGCATGCGCTGGGTGGTGGATCGCATCCACGTCTGTGCCCCCATTCAGTTCACCAATGTCCGCCGCAATGAGGTAAAGGCCACAGCCAGCGCACGGAGCGCCAAGGTTGTGATGGAGTCCGGCGAGGGACCGCTTTACCTCGCCACTCCAGACATCATCCAGCAGCGGGCTTCTCTGGTGCTCCAAAAGGTGCACTATGTCATCGACGCTCATTTTGAGATGACAGACAAGGCGGCGCCATCCGACAATCCGGGAAAATTTCAAGATATCATGAAGCGCCGCATGGCCCGAGGGCAGTGCTATCATCAGCCCTGCTTTGGCTGTCGGGAGTTTCCCGCCCACTTTGGGCCCTGTGAGACCATCCCCCCCTGTCCCCCTGAGCTAAAAGGGGAACGGGACCTGGGTTGGATGCTCTATGATATGGACTACTCCAATCCCCAGGACATTCAACCTCGGTTTTTCCGTGGAACGCTGAAAGACGGCGTTCTCCATGTGCCCGCTTGGAACAGCGAGGAGGTGCGGGGATGATCTTACAAGCGCTGGTGGATTTATATCAGCAGCTTTCCGCACAAGGAAAGATTGCGCCCGCTGGATGGGCCCCCGTGAAAGTCTCCTACGCCATCTATCTGAAAGAGGACGGGCAAATCGCTCAAATCGCCTGCATGAAAACCCAACAGCTCAAAGGGAAAAAGATGGTTTTAGCCCCTCAGGAACTGACCTTACCCGCTCCCACCAAGCGCACCGTGGGAATTGCCCCCAATTTTCTGTGTGACAATTCCAGCTATATTCTGGGTGTGGACAACAAAGGAAAGCCTGAGCGTGCAATCTCTTGCTTTGAGGCATGCAAAGCTCTCCACCTATCTCTACTATCTCAGGTAGATGAACCTGCAGCTCAGGCTCTGGTTCACTTTTTCGAGACGTGGGAACCATCCCAAGCTTCCACCCATCCAGCACTTCAAGAGATGTGGGATGATATATGTTCCGGCTCGAATCTCATCTTCCGGTATCAAACCTCCAACTTACAGGACATCCCCGCCATTCGCCACGTCTGGGAACAACACTATAACAGTGTCAGCGAGGGGCCTGAAATGATGTGTCTGGTCACAGGTCAGCGGGGCCCAGTGGAAGCCATCCACCCCTCGATTAAAGGTGTGCAGGGCGCTCAGTCCAGCGGTGCTTCTCTGGTGTCGTTTAACGCCCCCGCCTTCTGTTCCTATGGGAAGGAACAGAACTACAACGCCCCAGTGGGAAAATATGCAACGTTCGCCTATACTGCCGCCCTCAATCACCTCTTGGCTGATCGGGAACACGTCCAGCGCATGGGCGATACCACCGTTGTCTTCTGGGCCAAGGACAGCCAGAGCGCCTATCAAAACATGTTTACCATATTCGCTTTCGACCAGCCATCCACCTACAGTGTGGCAGATTTGTCAGCCATGGTCAAACATTTGTGTGCTGGCACCGCTGTGGAATTTGAAGGAGCCAACCTGGACCCCAACATGGACTTCTACATCCTGGGCTTGGCCCCCAATGCCGCCCGACTCTCGGTGCGCTTTTTCCTTCACAACAGCTTTGGAACCTTTCTAAAAAATGTACAGGCCCACAAGGAACGACTGGAGATTGTCCGCCCATCCTTCGACCAATTCGAAAGCCTTCCCCTGTGGCATATGCTCCAGGAGACAGTGAATCAGAAGTTCAAGGATAAGACTCCCGCTCCAAATATGGCTGGTCAAACTCTGAGGGCTATCCTGATGAACACACCCTATCCCGCCACCCTCCTCTATGGAGTCAACCTTCGCATTCGGGCAGAACACACCGTCACACGGGGACGGGCTGCCATCCTCAAGGCTTACTATCTAAAAAATCCACACACCGATGTTCCAAAGGAGGTTTTAACCGTGTCACTCAACCCCGACAGCACCAATGTCCCCTATACCCTGGGTCGCCTGTTCTCCGTTCTGGAGCAGGTCCAGGCCAGCGCCAATCCCGGTATCAACACCACCATCAAAGACCGATACTTCAACTCCGCCTCCGCCACTCCCTCCCATGTATTCCCCACATTAATAAATCTAGCCCAAAAGCATTTAAAGAAGCTCCCCGATGCACATCGCATCCACTTGGAAAAGCAAATCAGTCAACTGATGTCGATGTTAGGAGAGTCGTACCCCACCAGTCTGAATTTGCCCCAGCAGGGTTCCTTCCAGCTGGGATACTACCACCAGACTCAAGCCCGCTACACCAAAAAGGAGGAAGCATAAATGTCTGACATCATCAAAAATCGCTATGAATTCGTGGTTCTATTCGATGTAGAGAACGGAAACCCCAACGGAGACCCCGATGCAGGAAATATGCCCCGGGTGGACCCGGAAACCGGTCTGGGGCTGGTCACTGATGTCTGCCTCAAGCGTAAAATTCGCAACTACGTGGAGACCGTCAAAGAGGATTCCACCGGATATCGCATCTACATCAAAGATAACATCCCCCTCAATCGCAGCGACGCCCAAGCATATGCCGAGTTGGAGCTGGAGCCTGGAAAAATCAAAGACCTCAAAAAGAAAGACCCCGATTTGGACCTTAAAGTCCGTGACTGGATGTGCAAAAACTTTTATGACATTCGCACCTTCGGCGCAGTCATGACCACCTTTGTCAAGGATTCTCTCAACTGTGGCCAGGTGCGTGGTCCTGTCCAACTGGGATTTGCCCGCAGCGTGGAGCCCATCGTCCCCCAAGAGGTGACCATCACCCGCATTGCTATCACCACGGAAGCAGATGCAGAGAAAAAGGGAACCGAGATGGGCCGCAAATACATTGTGCCCTATGGTCTGTACCGCTGTGAAGGCTTTGTGTCCGCCAATTTGGCCCGGAAAACCACCGGCTTTACCGATGAGGACCTGTCCCTACTGTGGGAGGCCATTTTGAACATGTTTGAGCACGACCACTCGGCCGCCCGTGGCAAAATGGCCGTGCGGGAGTTGATTGTCTTCCGGCATGACAGTGAGCTGGGCAACGCCCCGGCTTGGAAACTGTTTGAGTCCGTCTCTGTAACTCGGAAAAACCCGGACGACACTAGCCCCGCCCGCTCCTACTATGACTATCAGATAACTGTGGACACGGATCACTTGCCCGCCGGAGTGACCTGCCAGCGACTGGGATGAATGACACCGCTACCCTCCCGCTCTCCGGCCTCCAGCATTTCGCCTTTTGTCGGCGGCAATGGGCGCTGATTCACATCGAGCAGCTGTGGAGGGAAAACCTGCGCACGGTGGAGGGGCAGCTGCTCCACCACCGTGCCCACGATGAGGCCCAGCGGGAACGGCGGGGAAATTTGCTCATCCTCCGAGGCCTTGCCATCCAATCGCCCACGCTGGGTGTCTCCGGTGTCTGCGATGTGGTGGAATTTCATGCCTCACCCCAGGGTGTCCCCATTCACGGGGAAGAAGGGCTTTGGCTGCCCTATCCTATTGAATACAAGCGGGGAAAACCAAAATCCAACCAGGCCGATGAGCTGCAATTGTGTGCCCAAGCAATGTGTCTGGAGGAAATGCTGTGCTGCTCCATTCAGGAAGGGGCTCTCTTTTACGGGGAAACCAAGCGGAGAACCGTGGTTTCGTTTGTCCCTGCATTGCGGGAACAGGTGGTTTCCCTGCTCCAGGAGATGCACCAGCTCTATCGACGGGGCTATACCCCCAAGTGCAAACCCACCAAGTCCTGCAATGCCTGTTCCCTGAAAGAGCTGTGCCTGCCCAAACTCATGAAGAAACAGAATGTATCGGCCTATCTACGCTCAGCCATGGAGGAGGACGTGCCATGAGACAACTGCTCAATACCCTGTTTATCACCTCACCCGATATTTACTTATCTCTGGATGGGGAAAATGTGGTGGCCAATCGGGAAAAGGAAGTCCTGGCCCGGTATCCTCTGCATACCTTGTCCGGCATTCTCTCCTTCTCCTACTCCGGTGCCTCTCCCGCCCTCATGGGTGCCTGCGCCAAACGAAATATCTCCCTGTCCTTTTGCTCTCCCAACGGACGGTTTCTGGCCCGAGTATGTGGGGAAAGCAGCGGAAATGTGCTTCTTCGCCGCACGCAATATCGAATTGCCGACGACCCCGCCTCCAGCTGCCGAATTGCACGCAATATGATCTTCGGAAAAGTCCACAATGCCCGTTGGAGCATTGCCCGAACCAAACGAGACCACGCTCTGCGTGTGAATGTGGACGATTTAGCGCAGACCATTGAAACCCTCAAAGGATTACTGCCTCAAATTCTCTCCGAGACCGATCTGGACGCTCTGCGTGGACTGGAAGGAGCCGGAGCTACCGCCTACTTTCACGCCTTTGGCCAGATGATTTTGGGGGATCCCACTGTATTCTCCTTCCATGGCAGAAATCGCAGACCACCGCTGGACCCAGCCAACGCTCTACTGTCTTTTGCCTACAGCCTTCTGGGTAACGACTGCGCCTCTGCCTTGGAAGGGGTGGGTTTGGACGCCTATGTGGGATTCCTCCACCGAGACCGCCCCGGGCGAACCTCTCTGGCTTTGGACTTGATGGAGGAATTACGTCCGTGTATGGCAGAACGCTTTGTCCTGACCTGTATTAACAACCGCATCTTCCAGGCCCAGGATTTCGTCTATCAAGAGAGCGGAGCCGTTCGTCTCACCGATGAAGCCCGGCGCATCTTCCTGCAACGGTGGCAAGAGCGAAAAAAGGAGCTCATCACCCATCCATATCTGGAGGAGAAAATTCCTTGGGGGCTGGTTCCATGGGTGCAGGCTCTCTTGCTCAGCCGTCATCTCAGGGGCGACTTGGAGGAGTACCCACCGTTTCTCTGGAGGTAGAAACATGCTGGTTCTGATTACGTATGACGTGAATACCCAGGATGCCGCTGGGCGCAAGCGGCTGCGGCAAATCGCCAAACAATGTGTCAACTACGGACAACGTGTTCAATGTTCTGTGTTCGAGTGCCTGCTGGACGCTGCGCAATGTCGCATGCTTCAGGCCAAGCTGTGCAGCATTATGGATGCCGAGAAAGACAGCCTGCGTTTTTACTACCTGGGCAATAAATATGAGAGTAAAATCGAACACTTCGGCGCCAAACAAACCTATGAACCCGAGGGTGCGCTTATCTTATAGGTTTGCCAGGTGCGAAGGGGAAGCTCTCATAACATCCCTGGGAGGTTCGCACACACATTTTTCCAGTTTATGTGAGGAGTAGAGATTTTCTCACCTCCGCAATTGTAGCACTTAGAATTTATGCTGTGCAATCTATGCAAGGAACACAACGATTCACCCCGCACCTTGTATAGATTTGCTGTCGCACCCCACACGGGGTGCGTGGATTGAAATTTCCACAAACGCCTGCGGCACCTACGCCGACCAGAGTCGCACCCCACACGGGGTGCGTGGATTGAAATCGTATGCTCATTACATGTACGAGGGTGAGGTGTAGTCGCACCCCACACGGGGTGCGTGGATTGAAATCCTATGTCCCAGCCTACCCAGCAGTTCCAGACCGTCGCACCCCACACGGGGTGCGTGGATTGAAATTTTGGCGGTTACAACTGTGGGTGCAACGGAACCTAGTCGCACCCCACACGGGGTGCGTGGATTGAAATTGCAAGAAACTGGTCAAACCAATCGCTTTGCTCCTGTCGCACCCCACACGGGGTGCGTGGATTGAAATCGCCAACTCTTTGCGCTGGCACTCCTGCAACGCAGAGTCGCACCCCACACGGGGTGCGTGGATTGAAATACTTATGCAGGCTATCTCCTACGCGGCGCATATGGTCGCACCCCACACGGGGTGCGTGGATTGAAATATCAAAGTTTCTGGCGCAATGTCCAGTGCTTTTGAGTCGCACCCCACACGGGGTGCGTGGATTGAAATATCGTCTGAAATGTTGACCAGGCGGCAAACGGAACTGTCGCACCCCACACGGGGTGCGTGGATTGAAATCTTGCAGTAGGCGGCTACCTTTTCAACGGTCGGCGGTCGCACCCCACACGGGGTGCGTGGATTGAAATCTGGGCCTCGTTGGCGTTGACCTGGCTTGTGCCGGTCGCACCCCACACGGGGTGCGTGGATTGAAATCCACGCCTCACCGTAGACGGTCTG
The DNA here is from genome assembly GCF_002160275.1 of Pseudoflavonifractor sp. An187. Taxonomy (NCBI): domain Bacteria; kingdom Bacillati; phylum Bacillota; class Clostridia; order Eubacteriales; family Oscillospiraceae; genus Pseudoflavonifractor; species Pseudoflavonifractor sp. An187. The sequence continues at coordinate 13,900 of NZ_NFKG01000034.1, forward strand.
GAGCGTGTCAGGTCGCACCCCACACGGGGTGCGTGGATTGAAATATGGCCTTATCCCAGTGGGACGTGGCCAATGGGTGGTCGCACCCCACACGGGGTGCGTGGATTGAAATTCGGTAGACGCCTCGCCAATACCGACGGCAAGAACGTCGCACCCCACACGGGGTGCGTGGATTGAAATCAGTCCTTAATGGGCTTGCCCTTGCCCTGCACCCATCGTCGCACCCCACACGGGGTGCGTGGATTGAAATCACTCGCTGTACGGGCGGAAATCAGGAGACGCAGGTCGCACCCCACACGGGGTGCGTGGATTGAAATAATGGCCTTTACGGTGAGAACCACCTTGTCCATGTCGTCGCACCCCACACGGGGTGCGTGGATTGAAATTCTGCCTGCTGCCGGTCGGCCTCGGCTTGTTTGTGTCGCACCCCACACGGGGTGCGTGGATTGAAATCGTTTAACTACGCCATGACGACAAAAGACCGAAAGTCGCACCCCACACGGGGTGCGTGGATTGAAATATGGAATTAAATGTCCAGTATCTCCCATCGTAGAAAGTCGCACCCCACACGGGGTGCGTGGATTGAAATAAGGCAGAACTGGCAAGACTGAACGAGGCCGGGACGTCGCACCCCACACGGGGTGCGTGGATTGAAATACACAAAGATATAGCGGTGGCCCTATCGGTGGTGGTCGCACCCCACACGGGGTGCGTGGATTGAAATCTGTGTACAAGGAGGGTAGCATTGACACGATTATGTCGCACCCCACACGGGGTGCGTGGATTGAAATTCAAGCCCGAGGCAATGAAAGATGAGAAGCGGCGGTCGCACCCCACACGGGGTGCGTGGATTGAAATTGGGCGGCGGCTTTGGCGGCTACGGCGCATTCGGCGTCGCACCCCACACGGGGTGCGTGGATTGAAATCTCCTAACAGAATTGAATATATCCCTGCCACCGGTCGCACCCCACACGGGGTGCGTGGATTGAAATTGCTCGTTGATGATCTTGACGATGTAGGCATGCAGTCGCACCCCACACGGGGTGCGTGGATTGAAATACTTCTTGTCCACGGTGGTGTAGATGTTGGTGACGAGTCGCACCCCACACGGGGTGCGTGGATTGAAATAGCGAGCTGAAAAACAGCGTGGGCCGGATGAACGGTCGCACCCCACACGGGGTGCGTGGATTGAAATGTCCACCCCATGCAATGTCTGACAGGACACGGGGAGTCGCACCCCACACGGGGTGCGTGGATTGAAATCTGGGCGATCTCCCGGGCCTGGGTGCTCATGGCTGTCGCACCCCACACGGGGTGCGTGGATTGAAATCAATAAAATTTCCCAGACCATCACCGGCGGCGGCGTGTCGCACCCCACACGGGGTGCGTGGATTGAAATTGCTCGTTGATGATCTTGACGATGTAGGCATGCAGGTCGCACCCCACACGGGGTGCGTGGATTGAAATCCCGCTGGCGTAAAGGTCAATTGCTCCTCCGTAGTCGCACCCCACACGGGGTGCGTGGATTGAAATTCAAGCCCGAGGCAATGAAAGATGAGCAGCGGCGTCGCACCCCACACGGGGTGCGTGGATTGAAATTCCACGATGGCCAGCCAGAGCGATTTGGATGATGTCGCACCCCACACGGGGTGCGTGGATTGAAATCGCGGCTGTCAGTGACCGAAAAATTAAAGTCCCCAGGTCGCACCCCACACGGGGTGCGTGGATTGAAATCTTTCCCTATGGCCAGGTTGCCACGGTGGAGCTGTCGCACCCCACACGGGGTGCGTGGATTGAAATACCCGGGTCATCACGGTGGACTTCTCTGGCGAGTGGGTCGCACCCCACACGGGGTGCGTGGATTGAAATCACCGCCACACATTGACAGCCTGGGTGATGTCAGGGTCGCACCCCACACGGGGTGCGTGGATTGAAATGCCACTGTCCACCTGTACAACTCGCACCCCAGAAAAGTCGCACCCCACACGGGGTGCGTGGATTGAAATAAGGCAGCGGCCAAGCGGCTGGAGGCTGTCCAGGAGGTCGCACCCCACACGGGGTGCGTGGATTGAAATACGAAAGACGATGTGGTGTGTGCCCTGGAGATGTTGTCGCACCCCACACGGGGTGCGTGGATTGAAATCAGGTGGGCTCTATAGGGATATACATAATCGATCGTCGCACCCCACACGGGGTGCGTGGATTGAAATTCAAAATGCGCCGGGTGTGGGTAACCTGGTCGTAGTCGCACCCCACACGGGGTGCGTGGATTGAAATTCCATCCAGCGGGCCAAGGCCTACATCTCCGGGGGTCGCACCCCACACGGGGTGCGTGGATTGAAATTCCGTAGAGCTCCATCAATTCTGCCGATGGGGTAGTCGCACCCCACACGGGGTGCGTGGATTGAAATAACGAGGTCATGATCCTGGAGGGGCGGAAAAACGGTCGCACCCCACACGGGGTGCGTGGATTGAAATTTTGCTCAGCCCGGTGGTATGGATGACCGCCTGGGTCGCACCCCACACGGGGTGCGTGGATTGAAATTCAAGCCCGAGGCAATGAAAGATGAGCAGCGGCGTGTCGCACCCCACACGGGGTGCGTGGATTGAAATTGTTGTACACCCGGACCTGCACCGTGTTGCGCCCCGTCGCACCCCACACGGGGTGCGTGGATTGAAATTCTGGGGCACTGGTTGTTATCTTATCTCATGTTGTCGCACCCCACACGGGGTGCGTGGATTGAAATTATGTGGAGGGCTACGCCACCACCTTTGACCAGCCGTCGCACCCCACACGGGGTGCGTGGATTGAAATTCCCCAGCAGTCACCACTATGGGCGACTGTAAGCCGTCGCACCCCACACGGGGTGCGTGGATTGAAATGCTGGAAATCTTGCGGTAATTTGGCGAGGGCATGTCGCACCCCACACGGGGTGCGTGGATTGAAATATCTGCCTGCTGCGCTTCCAGCCGCTCGTAAAATGGTCGCACCCCACACGGGGTGCGTGGATTGAAATCCCCTGTGGGGGACTATAGGGGGTATTAGTATCGTCGCACCCCACACGGGGTGCGTGGATTGAAATCTCCCTTCCCATGGTATGATTTTCACAAGGTAAGAGTCGCACCCCACACGGGGTGCGTGGATTGAAATCTTGATGGACATAGACCACAATAAGCTTTCCGCCAGTCGCACCCCACACGGGGTGCGTGGATTGAAATATCACTGGCTTTGATCATGGACAGAGTGTTATAGTCGCACCCCACACGGGGTGCGTGGATTGAAATACTCCTCCTCATATTCGGCCAGGATCTCCCGGTCGTCGCACCCCACACGGGGTGCGTGGATTGAAATAGTGACTTGGGTAGACATCTCGCTGCCTGTCTTGTCGCACCCCACACGGGGTGCGTGGATTGAAATCGCTGAGGCCTGGAGATTGTCTGCGGTCTCCTTGGTCGCACCCCACACGGGGTGCGTGGATTGAAATCTGCTGGGTCAGTCGGAAGGTGTAGGGGCTGCCGGTCGCACCCCACACGGGGTGCGTGGATTGAAATTCGGTGTTTACTACCATAACCTTGGCTGTGGTGGGTCGCACCCCACACGGGGTGCGTGGATTGAAATTCCACACTACTGGCCACGTTGAGCCAGTGGATGCGGTCGCACCCCACACGGGGTGCGTGGATTGAAATACTTCGAGTCCATGGCCAGCCAAAGCGACCTGGACGTCGCACCCCACACGGGGTGCGTGGATTGAAATGACTGACCCAGCAGGAACGGGAGGCCTTACAGCTGGTCGCACCCCACACGGGGTGCGTGGATTGAAATCTTTTTTCTACCACCAGGGCCTTACCCTGGAGAGCCGGTCGCACCCCACACGGGGTGCGTGGATTGAAATTTGGAGTAGCCGGGAAGATATCCCTGAGAGGTGTAGTCGCACCCCACACGGGGTGCGTGGATTGAAATGGTGCAAGGAAGCTATCCTTAAAGCACTGTCTTGTCGCACCCCACACGGGGTGCGTGGATTGAAATTCGGTGTTTACTACCATAACCTTGGCTGTGGTGGTCGTCGCACCCCACACGGGGTGCGTGGATTGAAATCTTGGATTGCATACATGTACAGGTATAAAATGGCTGTCGCACCCCACACGGGGTGCGTGGATTGAAATAACCAGATAACACCAACCGCCCTTGTACGATTTAGTCGCACCCCACACGGGGTGCGTGGATTGAAATAAGTTGTTGCTCTTTCGAGCTTGTCCACATTGTAGTCGCACCCCACACGGGGTGCGTGGATTGAAATGTAACTCTCGTAGCTTTCGCCTATACTCTGAGCCTGTCGCACCCCACACGGGGTGCGTGGATTGAAATTCGAAAACGTGTTGACAAGTGACCCCCGGCTGTGGTCGCACCCCACACGGGGTGCGTGGATTGAAATCCGTAGCGGATGGTGACGCCGGTATCACGTCCCCGTCGCACCCCACACGGGGTGCGTGGATTGAAATAGCGAGGTCTATGAGGAGGCTGCTGGATGACTAAGTCGCACCCCACACGGGGTGCGTGGATTGAAATCTTACGTCCCATTTTTAGCACGCTCCTCATACAAGTCGCACCCCACACGGGGTGCGTGGATTGAAATTGCAAGCTGGATTTACTGAGAGCAATCTGCAAAAGTCGCACCCCACACGGGGTGCGTGGATTGAAATTATCCCCTTGACATTGCGCCAATATTGGCGTATAGTCGCACCCCACACGGGGTGCGTGGATTGAAATAAGGACACTGCTAGGATGCGGGTTCGGATCTTTTCGTCGCACCCCACACGGGGTGCGTGGATTGAAATCATTGTGGTCATACTGCATGATCACGTCCGACATGTCGCACCCCACACGGGGTGCGTGGATTGAAATCTTCCCATATGGCCAGATCGCCACAGTGGAGTTGGAGTCGCACCCCACACGGGGTGCGTGGATTGAAATCGGCTGGACCTCCACAACCGAGAGCGAGGGGCGCAGTCGCACCCCACACGGGGTGCGTGGATTGAAATTTTGGGGAGAGCAACGCCGCCCTGCGTCCAGTGATGTCGCACCCCACACGGGGTGCGTGGATTGAAATTGACTGTATCGGTGCCAGGTATCTGCTCTATGAGTCGCACCCCACACGGGGTGCGTGGATTGAAATCTTTCCGCCAGATCCCACGGCCCACTCCGGGTCTGGGTCGCACCCCACACGGGGTGCGTGGATTGAAATCGCAATATGTCCCTGACTGGGTTGGGACGGAAGAGTCGCACCCCACACGGGGTGCGTGGATTGAAATTGTTTTAGCTGCTGCATCAGCTGTTGGCACCTAGTCGCACCCCACACGGGGTGCGTGGATTGAAATCCCGGTCAGCACATAATCCAGCGATACCCCAGCAGTCGCACCCCACACGGGGTGCGTGGATTGAAATTTTCTTGCTCTGACAATCCATCACACCATCCCCCGCGTCGCACCCCACACGGGGTGCGTGGATTGAAATCACATTTCCACCAAGTTTCCCACCACCCTCTAATGTCGCACCCCACACGGGGTGCGTGGATTGAAATTTAATCTCCTTGTTGGTGCCAGAGAGGGCCTTGTTGTCGCACCCCACACGGGGTGCGTGGATTGAAATCCGTGCTTTGTTTTTATGACCACGGTATACCATTGGGTCGCACCCCACACGGGGTGCGTGGATTGAAATACGTCAATAGCCCTGTCCAGGTTATACAGCTTTCGTCGCACCCCACACGGGGTGCGTGGATTGAAATTTCTATCGACTTTTCTTTAGGGGAACCCACCGAGTCGCACCCCACACGGGGTGCGTGGATTGAAATACCAACCGCGGGGGATAGTGCGTCATCATCGTTGTCGCACCCCACACGGGGTGCGTGGATTGAAATCCCGTCCTGGCGGCGGGGGAGACCACCATCACCTGTCGCACCCCACACGGGGTGCGTGGATTGAAATATCAGGACCATGTTTCCGGCGTACTCCGCCCAGGGTCGCACCCCACACGGGGTGCGTGGATTGAAATCAGTCGGCTCCACAGTTGTCCACGGCAAATGTGGCGTCGCACCCCACACGGGGTGCGTGGATTGAAATCTTATGAGCAGGTCATTCTTGATACTCAAGACATCACGTCGCACCCCACACGGGGTGCGTGGATTGAAATCACGTCTTGAGGGCTATAAAATTGCACCTCGTGGGGTCGCACCCCACACGGGGTGCGTGGATTGAAATTTTGTGTCCTGCCACGGGTTGGGTCGGTAGTCCAGCGTCGCACCCCACACGGGGTGCGTGGATTGAAATACATTGAGGTGATCGGCCAGGTGCCGGATAGGTCAGGTCGCACCCCACACGGGGTGCGTGGATTGAAATTCCGGGGAGTGGGAGGAGCCGCCCACTCCTGAGCAGCGTCGCACCCCACACGGGGTGTCGCACCCCACACGGGGTGCGTGGATTGAAATCCGTCCGCTCCAGCTCCACCGTGGCAACCTGGCCGTCGCACCCCACACGGGGTGCGTGGATTGAAATTCTCCAGATACAGCTCCATGTACTCCGAGTTTTCCGGTCGCACCCCACACGGGGTGCGTGGATTGAAATCAGGCATTAACCATAATCTCGTGCATGTTATACATGTCGCACCCCACACGGGGTGCGTGGATTGAAATACGCACGACCTTGCGTACAGTTTTGCCGGGTCCGGTCGCACCCCACACGGGGTGCGTGGATTGAAATATGGAGGAGCAATTATCGCAGCTTCAAGCCGAAGTCGCACCCCACACGGGGTGCGTGGATTGAAATTCGACATTGGCGCAGATGGGGAGAGCCTGAGTATGTCGCACCCCACACGGGGTGCGTGGATTGAAATCAGAAGGCAAGGCTGGAGGCCATCTTCGGCTTTGGTCGCACCCCACACGGGGTGCGTGGATTGAAATTGTATCAGATGCCGTGATTCCGTGCACCTGAATGTTGTCGCACCCCACACGGGGTGCGTGGATTGAAATTGGCAAACAGCTCCACGTCATTTCTGGTGGGGGGTCGCACCCCACACGGGGTGCGTGGATTGAAATATACTTGTAGTCAGTAGATGTAACATCATTCATGTCGCACCCCACACGGGGTGCGTGGATTGAAATTTAGCATCATCCATATGGGCATTTTACCAGACCTTGTCGCACCCCACACGGGGTGCGTGGATTGAAATAACCTGGTACGTGATTGTGTCAACTGAGGAATGCAGGTCGCACCCCACACGGGGTGCGTGGATTGAAATTCTGACACTCTTTAGGCCCGTTGTCTTGCCATCCGCTAGTCGCACCCCACACGGGGTGCGTGGATTGAAATTGCTTGTCTGAGTCCCATACGTCTGACGTTTCCAGTCGCACCCCACACGGGGTGCGTGGATTGAAATCTGTCTTAGCATCCTCAGCTCTTGACAGTCTAGGGGTCGCACCCCACACGGGGTGCGTGGATTGAAATTTGCTCAGGGTCACCGCCCTGAGTGAAGCGGTTGGTCGCACCCCACACGGGGTGCGTGGATTGAAATTTTCTGTGCTTTTTAGGAATTGGGCAAACGACATAGGTCGCACCCCACACGGGGTGCGTGGATTGAAATTATGCGTTTTGATTGTTCCTGGTCTAAAGGGCCGCGTCGCACCCCACACGGGGTGCGTGGATTGAAATGTGTATTATCCTACTGGTGATAGACCGAAACATGTGGTCGCACCCCACACGGGGTGCGTGGATTGAAATGATTCTGGTGCACCTCTAAACAAAACACTGTAAAAGGTCGCACCCCACACGGGGTGCGTGGATTGAAATGGTGACATTGTAGTGCTCCAGGAACAGAAAGTAGTGTCGCACCCCACACGGGGTGCGTGGATTGAAATATCGAGTAGTGTTTTAATCTTGTTGTTATTATCATGTCGCACCCCACACGGGGTGCGTGGATTGAAATTGCAAGGGCTCCGGTAATGTACACAGGAGTGCCGTCGCACCCCACACGGGGTGCGTGGATTGAAATAACAACTGCATATGTATAAAAGGAACGCAACAACAGTCGCACCCCACACGGGGTGCGTGGATTGAAATCACCGTCTCGCCAAACTCAAGGTAGCCCTTCTTGTCGCACCCCACACGGGGTGCGTGGATTGAAATGGTGAAAGCCGATAATACTACTTAAAGGGGTGCCAGTCGCACCCCACACGGGGTGCGTGGATTGAAATCTTTGAGGACATTGTGGAGATTTTTGGCAACAATGGTCGCACCCCACACGGGGTGCGTGGATTGAAATATCAAGTACGGGCAGGTTATCGAGAAGGACGCCAAGTCGCACCCCACACGGGGTGCGTGGATTGAAATTTGATAACAAAGGAGCACATGCATCAAGCCACTGGTCGCACCCCACACGGGGTGCGTGGATTGAAATACCAGAGAGGTGCAGTAAGCACCACATATGCCCCGGTCGCACCCCACACGGGGTGCGTGGATTGAAATCGCAAGCAACGGATTTGATGGAGCAATCCACGGGTCGCACCCCACACGGGGTGCGTGGATTGAAATTCCAGGATTTGTCCAATGGTGAAAGCCTTTCGGATGTCGCACCCCACACGGGGTGCGTGGATTGAAATTACGATGTGTCCAACTTGGACACATTGGCGGACAGTCGCACCCCACACGGGGTGCGTGGATTGAAATCCCCGCTGCTCAACAAGCATCTGCGCCGCCGGGGTCGCACCCCACACGGGGTGCGTGGATTGAAATTGTACGAGCTGGACAGCCCGGACGAATGGGACAAGTCGCACCCCACACGGGGTGCGTGGATTGAAATTCTCTCCTTTTCTCATGTATAGCCAGGGTCAATAGTCGCACCCCACACGGGGTGCGTGGATTGAAATATAATCAACGATGTCGGTCACGGCCTCAATTGGAGTCGCACCCCACACGGGGTGCGTGGATTGAAATACCGGCCTGGACAGCCAGACCCAGACTCTGATCGTGTCGCACCCCACACGGGGTGCGTGGATTGAAATCAACAACGGGTATGAGGGCGACCTGGAAGTTGCGTGTCGCACCCCACACGGGGTGCGTGGATTGAAATCTCACAGACTGGACGAAGATCTTTGGCCCTGGCCTGTCGCACCCCACACGGGGTGCGTGGATTGAAATTCCAAGGCTCCTGTGGTGGAGAGTGATGGCTCTGGTCGCACCCCACACGGGGTGCGTGGATTGAAATCAGCCTGGGCGGTTTTGCCTGCGGCATCGGAGAAGTCGCACCCCACACGGGGTGCGTGGATTGAAATACTGCAACCAGGTGAAGGGAGCGGACAATATGGAGGTCGCACCCCACACGGGGTGCGTGGATTGAAATTGTACGCCTACCTGTATCAGCTCAGATACTGCGTCGTCGCACCCCACACGGGGTGCGTGGATTGAAATTACATCAAGCGTGGCGAGGAGAACGTCATGGTGGCGTCGCACCCCACACGGGGTGCGTGGATTGAAATTCCATGATGTCCTTTGCCCAGGATTTTTGCTTCGTCGCACCCCACACGGGGTGCGTGGATTGAAATCAAGGCGTGCGGTGAGGTGGAAGGTCATCGACAAGTCGCACCCCACACGGGGTGCGTGGATTGAAATTGGGACCACCGGGACCTCAAGGAGCCTACCAGCCAGGTCGCACCCCACACGGGGTGCGTGGATTGAAATCAATTGGCTCCGGCTCTGGCGGCACAGACAAGTCGTCGCACCCCACACGGGGTGCGTGGATTGAAATAAATCCTTACCAGCGTGCTGAATGGTGTGGTACAGTCGCACCCCACACGGGGTGCGTGGATTGAAATACCTTCGGG
>NZ_NFKG01000035.1:0-23321 GCF_002160275.1 Pseudoflavonifractor sp. An187
CAAGCCCCTCCCCTACACCCAACAACGCAAGAAATTCGGCAATGTTCAGGGGCTTTTTGCGCCCGGCCCCCGGCAACTGGGAACAGTTGCTGGCCAGGGTAAGGCCCTGAGAATAGAAGTACTATTGTACAGAGAAGTAAGCACGACCCACAGAATTTCCACGCTATCTATGTGACCCTACCGGGCCAAGGGCTGAAAAGAGAAAGACGCAGGGACACCCAGTACCGCGGGGTGGATTCCACAAGGCGGGGGAAGGCCCCGCCTTTGGCGATTCTTTCCCCGATTTCTCATCGGGGAGAAATCGGGCCCAGCGGAGCGTCCCCGGCGGGGGCGCTGGTCTGCGCCAAGGAAATCGGAGAAGGACAAGCCCTCCTCAGCCAGGCGGCTATCCGCCTTCTTCCCCGAGGGAGGCTTTCCCCGCGGAGCGCCCCACTTGACAAAATCGAACAAATGTATTATCATACTCCTAGAACATTGGTTCGACAAATTTCGAGGAAGAGTCGTTTATGGGACTGTATTTGTGAGATACTGGACACAAATACAACAAGGAGGATTGTCTATGGAGACCACATTTTACACCGTACCTGCCCGGAGAGTGACCATGAGCAGCGTCGCCCCGGCCTATGAGAATGCCCCCACCCGGGAGCTGGTGTGTCTGTCCCGGCAAGCCCCCGCCCACGCTGGCAAGACCGGACAGATCATCGACTTTACCGCCTGGAAGCAGGACCACGACCTGGACGTGGACCAGCCCCAGGAGGTCCTGGAACCCCAGGCTCCCCGCCCCGCTGGCCGCACCTCTGGGCTGTGCTGGCTCATACAGCACGGGGAGTGGGTGGCCACCCTGTCGGTGATCGGGGCCATGCTGCTGCTGAGCCTCCGCATTCTGGTGGCATAATCACCAAAGTTGACAGAAAATAAAAAAATCAGGAAAAATCCCTTTACAATTGGGGTATGATTATGATATGCTATTCGAGCATTTTGATGCACACCCGTCAGCTTAGTTTCGGGACATTGCCCGCTTGTTACGCGGGGGATTCACCCGCCCGATACTCAGCGTCCGGGCAGAATACAAGAAAGGTGGAAACTACCCATGATTCGTAAGGACCAGAAGACTGCCGTCATCGAGGCCAACCGCACCCACGAGACCGATACCGGTTCTCCCGAGGTTCAGATCGCCATCCTCACCGCCCGCATCCAGGAGCTCACCGAGCACCTGAAGGTGCACATCCACGACAACCACAGCCGTCGTGGCCTGCTGAAGATGGTCGGTAAGCGCCGCAAGATGCTGGACTACCTGGCTAAGAAGGACATCGAGCGTTACCGCGCTATCATTGCCAAGCTGGGCATCCGTAAGTAAGTTTTTTCAAATAGGGCGGCGTGAACCTCACGCCGCCCTTGCCTCTATTCCCCGCCATCTGCTGGAGCCTATCCTTTTAGCAGTTGAACATGGGTCTCACCAATAGGAGGGGCCTGTGTTCAAGTGCTAAAGTGTGATCGCTCCAGCTGGGCTCAAAGAAAAGGAGTGTATCAACCGATGTCTACCATCATCAAGCACAAGGAATTTGTCAACCACAAGGTGTATGAGACTGTGGTGGCTGGCCGTCCCCTGAAGATCGAAGTGGGCAAGATGGCCGAGCTGGCCAACGCTGCCGCTATGGTCACCTACGGTGAGACCAGCGTTCTGGTGGCTGTCACCGCCTCCCCCCGTCCCCGGGACGGCATCGACTTCTTCCCCCTGTCCGTGGACTTCGAGGAGAAGCTGTACGCCGTGGGCCGCATCCCCGGCTCCTTCATGCGCCGGGAAGGTCAGCCCTCTCTGCCCGCCGTGCTGGCCAGCCGTCTGATCGACCGGCCCATCCGCCCCCTGTTCCCCACCGACCTGCGCAACGACGTGGTGGTCACCTGCACCGTCATGAGCGTGGACTACGACTGCTCTCCCGAGGTCACCGCCATGATCGGCGTGTCCGCCTGCCTGTCCTACTCCGACATTCCCTGGAACGGCCCCATCGGCTGCATGGAAGTGGGCTATGTGGACGGCCAGATCGTCATGAACCCCACCCGTGAGCAGAAGCACGCCTCCCAGATGGACGTGACCGTGGCCGCCACCATGGACAAGGTGGTCATGATCGAGGCCGGCGCCAAGGAGATCCCCGACGAGATCATGTACGAGGGCATTGTCAAGGCCCACGAGGAGATCCGCCGTCAGGTGGAGTTCATCAACGGCATTGTCGCCGAGATCGGCAAGCCCAAGTTCGAGTATCAGCACGCCTCCTTCAACCAGGAGCTGTTTGACGATATCGTGGCCAACTTCATGGACGAGGCCAAGGCCGCCATGGACACCGACGACAAGAACGTCCGTGAGCAGCGCTGGAACGCCATGATCGACCACTGGCACGAGAAGTATCTGGAGACCTATCCCGATATGGACCAGTACCTGGAGGAGTTCACCTACAAGTTCCAGAAGAAGATCGTCAAGGCCTGGCTGCTGGAAGGCCACCGTGTGGACGGCCGTGCCAAGAACGAGATCCGTCCTCTGGCCGCCGAGGTGGGCGTTCTGCCCCGTGTCCACGGCTCCGGCCTCTTTACCCGTGGTCAGACTCAGGTGCTGTCCGTGTGTACCCTGAACACCCTGGCCGCCTCCCAGAAGCTGGACACCATCTGGGAAGAGGAAGAGAAGCGCTACATGCACCACTACAACTTCCCCGGCTACTCCGTGGGCGAGGCCCGCGGTGCCCGTTCCACCAACCGCCGCGAGAAGGGCCACGGCGCTCTGGCTGAGCGCGCTCTGGAGCCCGTGATCCCCAGCGTGGAGGAGTTCCCCTACGCCATCCGTGTGGTCAGCGAGGTTCTGTCCTCCAACGGCTCCACCTCTCAGGGCTCCATCTGCGGCTCCACTCTGGCTCTGATGGACGCCGGCGTGCCCATCAAGGCCCCTGTGGCCGGCATCTCCTGCGGCCTCATCCAGGACGACGACGGCTCCTTCACCACCTTCATCGACATCCAGGGCGTGGAGGACTTCCACGGCGAGATGGACTTCAAGGTGGCCGGTACCAAGAAGGGCATCACCGCCATTCAGATGGACCTGAAGAACGACGGTCTGTCCCACGCCATCATCAAGGAGGCCCTGGAGATCACCCGGGACGCCCGCTTCGCCATCCTGGACGAGATCATGCTGCCCTGCATCTCTGAGCCCCGTGCTGAGGTCAGCGAGAACGCCCCCAAGATGATCAAGATGAAGATCGACGCCGACAAGATCCGTGAGGTCATCGGTTCCGGCGGTAAGGTCATCCAGAAGATCTGTGCCGACACCGGCGCCAAGATCGACATCGAGGACGACGGCACCATCTTCATTGCCGGTGTGGACAAGGCTTCCTGCGAGGCCGCCAAGAAGACCATCGAGACCATCGTGTTTGTCCCCGAGGTGGGTGCTCTGTACTACGGCAAGGTGGTGCGCATCCTCCAGTTCGGCGCCTTCGTGGAGCTGGCTCCCGGCAAGGACGGCATGGTGCACATCTCCAAGCTGGCCAACCGCCGCGTGGAGAAGGTGGAGGACGTGGTGAACATCGGCGATATGATCTGGGTCAAGGTCACTGACATTGACGAGAAGGGCCGTGTGAACCTGTCCTACAAGGACGCTCTGCGGGAGATCGAGGCCAAGAAGGCCGCTGGCGAGCCCATTAAATAAAAATTCCAAGGCGCTGTGGTGCAATTTCCACAGCGCCTTGAAATTTTTGAATGATTAACGAAGAATGAATAATGAAAAATGCAGGCCCTTTAGCGTCTGCCAACCCCAGGTCCTCCCTCTGGGATGGAGTCTTACGCCTATTTTTCGGTCTCTGCCTGAAATTAGAATCCGTGCCGCTTGCGGCACACCACAATTATTCATGATTCATTCTTTCATGATTCATTCCTCTGCGCTGGGCGCAGAGGAAAAATTTTCTCCCCGAAATCTGCTGACAACGACACCCCGGTTTGCTATACTAGAGGTGGAAAGATGTCAACCCTGTGTTTATAGAGATAGGAGGTTTTTTCCTATGTGGATATCACCCCACGCAGAGGAGTTTTTCGGGTGCCTGGCTCCTCTGCTGGCCTCCAAGGAGGTCAATGCCATGCGGCAATGGCGGCACCACTTCTCCGTGACCTGCTATGAGCACTCCCTCTTTGTGGCCTACATGGCCTACCGCATCGCCCAGCGCTTCGGCTGGGACTGCCGGGCCGCCGCCCGGGCGGGACTGCTCCACGACCTGTACCTCTATGACCCCGCAGACCGCAACGCCCATCCCGGCAACCAGTGCCTGGACCACCCCGTGTTTGCCCTGCGCAATGCCCAGGCCCTGTGCCCCGACCTCAGCGAGGGTGAGGCCAACGCCATCGTCTCCCACATGTTCCCCCTGGCGGTGCATCTGCCCCGCTCTCGGGTGGCCATTGCGGTGAACCTGGCGGATAAGCTGTGCGCCACCATCGAAGTGGCCCAGCTGTATCGCATCATTCCCCTGCGCCGTCGGCTGATGGCCCGGGTGGGTTGCTGCTGAGTTTTCCAGAAACTGTATTTTATCTGTGTTAAATTTTCCCCGGTCTGTTGCCCATTTCACAGGCCGGGGGGAAATTTGTATGCTTCTTTTGTGTAGAAGGAAGGATTTTGGACAAATTTCAATTTCCCTCTTCAAAAACCGGTGGATTCTGATATAATATTTTAGATGCATTTTGTCAGCGATTGTGGTGGGCGGGCAACGCTCCGTCCCGGCACTGGATACCCCTACCATACATCACACACAGAGAGGAAGTACAACAATGATTTCTCACGGTAAAGATCTGAAAATCTTCTCCGGAAGCTCAAACCGTGCCCTGGCCGAGGCCATCTGCCGGGACCTGAGCATTCCCCTGGGCAGTGCCGAGGTGGGCGCCTTCTCCGATGGAGAGAACTTTGTCTCCATTCATGAGACCGTCCGTGGCTCCGACGTGTTCGTGGTTCAGTCCACCAGCTCCCCCGTCAACGACAACCTGATGGAGCTGCTGATCATGATCGACGCTCTCAAGCGGGCCTCTGCCGGCCGCATCACCGCCGTCATCCCCTACTTTGGCTACGCCCGTCAGGATCGTAAGACCAAGCCCCGTGACCCCATTTCCGCCAAGCTGGTGGCCAACCTCATCACCCGGGCCGGCGCCGACCGTGTGCTGACCATGGACCTGCACGCCAACCAGATTCAGGGCTTCTTTGACATCCCCGTGGACAATCTGCTGGGCTCTCCTGTGTTTGTGGACCACTTCCTGCGCCGCTTCGCCGCCGTCCACGACGAGACCATGGTGGTCTCCCCCGACGTGGGCTCTGTGGCCCGTGCCCGTGCCTTCGCGCAGAAGCTGGACATGCCCATGGCCATTGTGGACAAGCGCCGTCAGAAGGCCAACTCCTCCGAGGTGATGAACATTATCGGCGAGGTGAAGGACAAGCACGTCATCCTGCTGGACGACATGGTGGACACCGGCGGGTCTCTGTGCCACGCCGCCCAGGCTCTGGTGGACATTGGCGGCGCCAAGTCCGTCACCGCTGCCGCCTCTCACGGCGTGCTCTCCGGCCCTGCCATTGAGCGCATCAATGCCTCTGTGCTGGACGAGGTGCTGTTCCTGGACACCATCCAGCCCCGGGAGGACATCGCCCAGGTGTGCCCCAAGATCAAGTATCTGTCCGTGGCTCACATGTTCGCCGAGGCCATTGCCCGCATCTACGAGGAGCGGTCTGTGTCCAAGCTGTTCCAGTAATCACGCTCGTTTGGGGGCTGTTGCAGGCTGTGCCTGCAACAGCCCTTTTTCTTCTCTTTTGGGAAAGAGGGTTTGACCCTCTATGGTTTCCCTGTTCCGGCTTGCCAGCCTGGTGGGGACGCTACCCGCTGGGGGTTCCTTTCTGCTGCCAGAAAGGAACCAAAGACCACCAAATGCGGGGCCTTCCCCCGCCTTGTGGAATCCACCCCGCGGTACTGGATGGAGTGTGCACCTTTCTCTTTTCGGCCCTTGGACTGGTGGGGTCACATAGATGGCATGGCAATTTTTTTGTGAGTGCCAGCTTCTACGACAAATAATACTCCTATCCCCAGGGCCTAACCCTGGTATGCAACTGTTCCCAGTTGCCGGAAGCCAGGCTCCCGGCGGCGGGAACGCCGCTGCACCAAGGTAGGCCCGGATGTGAAAATCGCCCGGCCATAGGGCCAGCTACCCAGGGCAGCCTGGTGTGGTGGCAGTGACAGGGGCCACAGCAAGGGTGACGGGCCGAACACCAGCTTGACGCATTCCCAGCCTGGTACCCCAGGGGGGTACTTAGGGGGGAACGCCCTAAGCGATTCTTTCCCCGATTTCTCATCGTGGAGAAATCGGGCCCAGCGGAGCGTCCCTGGCAGGGGCGCTGGTTCCCGCCTGGGAAATCGGAGAAGTATAGTCCTCCAAAAATAAAGCAAAAAGGAGTTTTCCCCATGTTTTTTGGTAAAAAACTGCCGGTGACCTGGCTGGTAGTGGGTCTGGGCAACCCCGGCGACAAATACGAAAACACCCGGCACAACGCCGGGTTTATGGCCATTGACCAGCTGGCCGACCGGGGAGACTTCCCGGTGCAGCGGCTGAAGTTCCACGCCCTCACCCACCAGGCCACCATCTCCGGCCAGGGGGTGCTGGTGATGAAGCCCACCACCTACATGAACCTGTCCGGGGACGCGGTGGCGGAGGCCGCCGCCTTCTATAAAGTGTCCGAGGAGCATATTCTGGTGCTGTGTGACGACGTGTCCCTGCCGGTGGGTAAGCTGCGCATTCGCACCCAGGGCTCCGCCGGAGGCCACAACGGCCTGAAGAGCATTATCCAGCGCCTGGGCACCGACAAATTCCCCCGGGTGAAGATTGGCGTGGGGGGCAAGCCCCACCCCGACTACGACATGGCCGACTGGGTGCTGGGCAAGTTCGTGGGCCCGGACAAGACCGCCATTGACGAGGCCACCCTGCGGGCGGCCCAGGCGGTGGAGTGCTATCTCAAGGACGGGCCCCAGAAGGCCATGAATCAGTTCAACTAACTTTGGTGGAAAAAGGAGCCGCTATGAAGGAATTACTCCACATTCTCCAACAAGTGCCCCAGTTCCCCGCCCTGGTACAGGCCCTGGAGAAGGGCCAGTCCCCGGCGGCGGTGTCGGGGCTGTCCCGCATCCACCGGGCCCACTTTGCCGCCGGACTGGGCACCGCTCTGGACCGCCCGGTGGTAATGGTGTGCGCCGACGAGGACGAGGCCCAGACCCTGGGCCGGGACATCACCGCCTTCACCGGCTGGAGCGTGACCCTGATTGGAAGCCGGGAATTCAACTTCTACAACGGCGCTGTGGCCTCCCACCAGGGGGAACACAGCCGCCTGGCCGCCTTCTACGCCATGGCCCAGGGGGAGTGCAAGGTCATCACCGCCACGGTGGAGGGCCTTCTCCAGCGCACCCTCTCCCCTGAGGAGCTTCTGGAGCATGTGGTGACCATCTGCTCCGGCGGCTCCTATGACCCCACCCAGCTGGCCGACGCCCTGTCTGCCCTGGGCTACACCCGGTGCGACCAGGTGGAGGGCGTGGGCCAGTTTGCCCTGCGTGGCGGCATTCTGGACGTGTTCTCCCCCGCCCAGGACCACCCGGTGCGGGTGGAGTTCTGGGACACGGACGTGGACTCCATGGGCCTGTTTGACCCCGCCACCCAGCGCCGGGTGGGCCATCTGGACAAGGCGGTGTTCCTCCCGGTGCGGGAGGTGCTGCCCCAGCGGCAGGAGGATGGCTCCTGGCAGCAGGTGCCCGACCACCAGCTGCCCCAGCGCTATCCCGCTCACCACACCGCCGTCCACCACCTGCCCCCGGACGCTGTGGTCTGCCTGTCCGAGTCCGCCCGGGTGGCGGAACGGGGGAAAAACTGGCTGTGGCAGCTGGACGAGGACCTGAAAACCCTGGTGGAGAGCGGGGTGCAGTTGGGCAAACACGCCACCTTCGCCCTCACCTTCCCCCAGCTCATGGAGGAGCTCCAGCAGTTCCCCCTGTGCTTTTTGGACTCCTTCTCCACCTCCACCCTTCCCCTGCCTCCCAAGGCCCTGTTCAATGCCCAGGGCCGCCAGTTGTCCACCTTCGGGGCCAATCTGGACTCCGCCGCCGCCGACCTCACCCAGCTGCAAAGCGCCAAGACGGGCACGGTGGTGCTGGTGGGCAGCGAGCAGCAGGCCCTGAACCTCCAGGCCCTGCTGCGGGAGAAGAAAATCCGCTCGGCGGTGGACTTCCAGCTCCACGAGCTGCCCGCCCCCGGGGGCATCACCATCGCCGTGGGAGGCCTGTCCGCCGGCTTTGACTACATCGGCTGCCCCTTTGCGGTGCTCACCCAGGGCCAGAGCCAGGGCAAGCGAAAGGGAAAACGGCTGAAACACGCCGCCGACCGCCGCCGGGTGGACTCCTTCACCGACCTGACCCCCGGCGACCTGGTGGTCCACGAGCACCACGGCATTGGCCGCTTTGTGGGGCTGACCCGCATGAAGGTGGACGGCATCGACAAGGACTACATCAAGCTGGCCTACGCCGGGACCGACACCCTCTACCTCCCCGCCACCCAGCTGGACTCCATTTCCAAGTATATCGGCGGCGGAGACGACACCCAGCACAAAAAGCTGTCCAAACTAGGCGGCACCGAGTGGGAACGGGCCAAATCCCGCACCCGGGCCGCGGTCAAGGACCTGGCCAAGGGGCTCATTCAGCTCTACGCCCAGCGGCAGCGTCAACCGGGGTATGCCTTCGCCCCGGACTCGGCCTGGCAGCGGGAATTTGAGGACGACTTCCCCTACCAGGAGACGGAGGACCAGCTGCGCTCCATTGCCGAGATCAAAAAGGACATGGAGGCCCCCCGGCCCATGGACCGCCTGCTGTGCGGCGACGTGGGCTACGGCAAAACCGAGGTGGCCCTGCGGGCCATGATGAAGTGCGTGCTGGACGGCAAGCAGGCGGCCATTCTGGTGCCCACCACCGTGCTGGCCCGGCAGCACTACCTCACCGCCAGGAGTCGGTTTGCCAAGTACCCGGTGGAAATCGAGGTGGTGTCCCGGTTCCGCACCCCCGCCCAGATGAAAAACGCCCTCATGGGGGTGGAGGACGGCTCGGTGGACATTCTCATCGGCACCCACCGCCTGCTGCAAAAGGACGTGCACTTTAAAAACCTGGGTCTGCTGGTGGTGGACGAGGAGCAGCGGTTCGGGGTGACCCACAAGGAGCGGCTGAAAGAGCTGGCCCGCCAGGTGGACGTGCTCACCCTCTCCGCCACCCCCATCCCCCGCACCCTGAACATGGCCCTGTCTGGCATCCGGGACATGTCCGCCATTGAGGAGCCCCCGGCGAGCCGCCAGCCGGTACAGACCTACGTGCTGGAGCACAACTGGTCGGTGTTGGCCGACGCCATGCGCCGGGAGCTGGAGCGTGGCGGCCAGGTGTACTACCTCCACAACCGGGTGGACACCATCCACGCCACCGCCGTGCGCATCCAGGAGATGCTGGGGGAGGACGTCACCGTGGCAGTGGGCCACGGCAAGATGAGCCAGGAAGAGCTGTCCGACGTGATGACCCGCATGGGGGACGGCGAGGTGGACGTGCTGGTGTGCACCACCATCATCGAGACGGGCATTGACATTGCCAACGCCAACACCCTCATCATTGAGGATGCCGACAAGCTGGGCCTGGCCCAGCTCCACCAGATTCGAGGCCGGGTGGGCCGCTCCACCCGCAAGGCCTACGCCTATATGACCTACCGCACGGGGAAGGTCTTGAGCGAGATTGCCACCAAGCGGCTGTCCGCCATCCGGGAATATGCGGAGTTTGGCTCCGGCTTCCGCATTGCCATGCGGGACTTGGAGATTCGAGGGGCGGGCAACCTGCTGGGCCCCGAGCAGTCCGGCTTCCTCATGAGCGTGGGCTATGATCTGTATCTCAAACTGCTGGAAGAGGCGGTTTTGGCGGAAAAGGGAGAGGTTCCGGTGCAGGTGCGGGAGTGCACCGCCGACCTGTCCGTGCCCGCCTCCATCCCCGAGCGGTATGTGCCGTCCGCCCAGCAGCGCATGGACCTGTATCGCCGCATTGCCCGCATCCGCACCGAGGAGGACGGGGACGACGTCACCGACGAGCTCATCGACCGCTTTGGAGACCCGCCCCGTGGGGTCAACAACCTCATTTCCATCGCTCTGCTGCGCTCCCAGGCCGCCAAGTGCGGCATGGTGGATATCTCCCAGAAGGGGGCCACCCTGCGGTTTACCCTGGAGGAATTTGACCTCCAGGCCATCGCCAACCTGGGGGGCCAGTACCCCGCCCGGCTGCTGTTCACGCCGGGGCAGGACAAGGGCCTGCTGACCTTGAAGCTAAAACAGGGGGAAGATCCCCTGCGGGTGGCGCAGCAGTTGGTGGAGAAGTACACCGCTCTATTGCCCCAAAAAGAAGCATAAAGAACCCGGCGGGGATGATTTTCACATCATCCCCGCCGGGTTGTTATTTTTGGTGTTTTCTCAGCGCTGTTCCCGCTTCTTGCGCTCTGCGGTCACCAGGGCCAAGCCGCCGCAGGCGGTGAGGGCCACCACGGCAAAGGCCAGCAGATTGGCCTGGTCTCCGGTCTGGGGCACATCCTCCCCGTCCGGGGTCTGGCTGGGCTGGGCACTGGGCTGCTCGCTGGGCTCCTGGCTGGGCTGGGGCGTGGGCAGCTCGGGCAGTCGCTCCAGGGCGGCCAGCAGCGCCTCTGCCAGCTCATCCACCATGGCCTGGTCCTCCTGGGTCAGGCTGGTGTCGCCCAGGACCTGATAGGCCTGCTCCAGCAGCTGGTGGAGCTCCTGGAGGTCCTCCTGGTCATAGCCGCTGAGGTCCTGGCCCTCCACCTGGTCCACGGCAGCCTGAAGGCCGCTCAGGTCCACCTTGTCCTCCACCGGAATCTTGGCAAACTCCACCTGGATGGTGTGGTTGGCCTTCACATCGGTGAAGGTGTAGCGATGATCCTCCAGCTGGACGGCCTGGCCGTCCACCAGCACCTGGGCCACCTGATAGCCTGGCTCACAGGTGATGGTGTAGGTGATGCTCTGGCCCTCTACCACCTGGGTCTGGCCGGGGTTGCTGATGGAGCCGCCCACTCCAGCAGTGGCCTCAATGGTGTAGGTCACCGGCTCCGGCTGGGCCTCGGTGACAAACTCCTGCACCTGGGTGGTGGTGATGCCGTACTGGTCGTTGGTGACCCGGGCATACCAGCCGTACTGGGTCTCGGGCTGGAGGCCCTGCCAGGTGTGCTCCACGTCCCCGGTGCTCTGGGGATAGCTGGCGATGACCTGCTGGGTCTGCAGGTCCACGGTGAGGCGGTCGGTGGTCAAAGTCTTGTCGCTGGTGTCGAAGTCCACATCCAGCTCGCTGATGTCGATATCCACCGCTCGGGTGCCCTCGCCGTAGCTGTCCAGCTTGGGGGTGTCGTAGTAGTTGAAGTCATCCCGGTAGGGAGAGTAGGAATTGAGGTAGATCTTGTCGTTTTTCAGGTCGAAGTACAGGAACTTGATGTACTCAGAGCCGCCCTCGGGGTCGGACTGGTAGTCGGTACAGATCTGGTACACCGTGCGCTCCTTGATGCCGTCCCCGTTGTCGTCGAAGCAATCGGTCTGGATGCTGGCCCCGTGATAGTGGCCGTTGAGCACCGCAATGACGTTGGGGTTCTGGGCCACCACCTGGTCCTGGAGCAGCTTTCCGGTGTAGTCCAGCAGGCTGTCCGCCTCCTTGACGTTGGTGTAGCGGTGGAGGGCGATGATGGCCTTGCGGTCGGAATACTGCTGGAGCACCTGGTTCATCCACTCAATTTCCTCGGTGTAGATGTCCCAGCTCATGTAGAGGATGATGAGGTCCTGGCCGTTCTCGGTGAGCAGGTCATAGTGGCCCAGGTTGTTTTGGTAGGAGCCGCCGTAGGTCTCCTGGTCGGCAAAGCGGTCCTCGCCAAAGTATTTCCAGTAGTTGCCGTACCCCTCGGCGCCGGCGTACACGTCGTGGTTGCCGCCCAGCACGCCGTAGGGCATGCCCGCCTCGTCGAAGATCTGCATGGCCTCATCGGCGTTTTTCCACTGGCCCACCATGTCCACATCGTCCACAATGTCGCCGGTGTGGAGCACATAGCGGATTTTCCACTCCTGGGCGTTGTCCACAATCCACTGGTTCATGTTGGTGTAGTGGTAGGGGAAGCTCTCAGCATAGTACTGGGTGTCGGTCTCCCAGGCCAGGGCGAAGTCGTACTGCTCCGGCCGTCCGGTGCCGTCCCACTCAGACAGGCTCTGGGCCTCCAGGGCGGTGGCAGCGGAGATCTCCGGCTCCACACCCTGGGTGGCGCACTGCACCAGCAGCACGGCCTGGCCGTCCATCACATGGTCCTGGGCGGCAACGGACTTGGAAATGGTGCCGTCCGCTCCGGCCTGGGCCACCTGGTCCCAGCTCTGGGTGGTGTAGTTGTAGATGTACATGGTCACCGGGTGGGTCTGGTCGGCGTGGCTGGCGCTGCCGCTCCACGCCACGGCGAGGGTGTCATCCGCGGCGGTGGCTCCGGTTTGGATGGTAAACAGCTGATAGGGGAAGGTGCCGTTGCCCTCGGGGTCGCCGTCAGCCACGGCAATGCTGCCATCCTCCAGGGAGAAGTTCTTACCCTCCAGGAAGGTCACGTCTGCCACCTGCTGGTCCAGCCAGACGCTGAGCTGGGCGGTGGTGGCGGTGATGCCGTCGTTGTTGGTGTCCGAGACGCTGGGGTCCACCTCCTGGGTGGTGAAGGTCACCTCAGCGGTGGACACATTGCCCGCCAGGTCCGAGGCCACCACCTTCAAGGTGTGCTCGCCCACGCTCAGCTCCCGGGGCACCAGGGTGGTGGGCAGGGTCAGGGGCTGGCCGTCCAGGCTCACCGCCAGGTGCTCCACCCCGTTGGCGTCGCTGGCCACGGTGCCCTCCTCCAGCAGCAGGGGCTGGTAGAGGACGCTGCCCTGGGCCACACCCAGGTCAAGGGCGGGGGCGGTGTTGTCCACCACCACGTTGGCGGTGGTCTGCTTGTCTCCAGAGGTGGCCACAATCTGGTGCACGCCGTCGGTGAGGGCGGTGGTGTCCAGCTGGGCGCCCACGGCGTTGACCTCAGCGGCGGGGATGCGGAAGGTGGCGTTGAGATAGGGCACCATGCCGGAGCTGTCGCCGATGGTGTGCCAGGCGTCCAGTTCGGTGCTGGGGTTGGTCTTGTCGTTGTCGGGTCCGATCTCCACCGGCAGGTAGCTGTTGCCGTTGGCCAGCACCAGCTGGAGGCCGGAGACCTCAAAGTCCTCGTGGTTCTCGTTTTTCACCACGTCGTAGATCTCCTCAAAGGGGGTACCGCTGTTGCCAGCCCAGATGGTGAGGGTCACGTCATAGGTCTGGGTCTCGGCGTTGTAGGTGAAATACTTGTTGTCCACGTGGATGGCCCGGGACAGGGGCAGCTCACACCAGGGGCTGAGAATGGTGATGATGTCCCGGCTGTCGTCGCCATAGGGGGCCGTCACCGCATTCTTGAAGTAGTTGTTCATGCCGCTGGTCTTGACCATGAAGTAGGCCCCGTCCTCCAGCACCATCTGGGTGTCCACCTCAGTGCCATCCACGGAAATGGTGGTGTTGGCGTTGTCTCCGCCGTCGTTGGCGGTGACGGTGCTCACCCCGGACAGCAGGGTGTCGTCGGCCACATTCAGCCGCACGCTGTCCCCGGTGTCGTTGAGGCGCTCAATGGCCACCGTCTCCTCCGCCGTCTCGCTCATGCCGTACAGGGTGTAGGCCCGGACCTTGAAGGTGACCGAGTCATGTCCAAAGAGCACGTCGGCGGGAATCTGCATCAGGAAGTGGCCCAGACGCCACTGGGTGGTCTGCTTGATGCTGGTCCACTGGGTATCGTCGTCCAGCTTGTAGAGAATTTCCGTGCCAATGAGGTAGGGCCGGTTCTTCAGCGCTTCGCTGCCGCAGTGGTAGTCCCCCTCAAAGGCATCCAGGCGGTCATCCCCGGTGGCGCCCACGAGCAGGTCCACGTCATACATCACCTTCAGCCAGTCCCCCTCCTGGATGGACGCGGGCACAGGCAGCCCCTCGCTCTCACACACGTTCAGGGTGGGAGCCTTGCCGTCATCGGCGGGGTAGTTGGGATAGCCCTGGAAGGGGAGCAGCTGGTCCAGCACCTGCCAGGGCTCTACCTGGCCCGGGGTGGCCTGGGAGACGGTGGCGGGGATGGAGGCGTTTTCCTCGCTGGTGCCGTGGGGGCAGGCATATTGCAGGGCGGTGCGGGCCGAAGAGAACTGGTCCGAGGCGGTGTTAAACCCTGCCACCGTGAAGGCGTCCTCCTCCGAAGTGCCCAGGCGAATCCACCGGGGGGCGCTGCCGTGGAGGCCGGAATAGTTGACCTGCACGATGTCCTTGCCCAGCTCCAGGTCGGTGCCGTAGAAGTTGTTAAACTGCTCCACGGTGGTGCCGTTGCTGGTCAGCCAGTACACCATGGTCTGGCCGGGCTGGATGGTGGTGGTGAAATCCCCCACCGTCCAGGTCTTGCCGGACTGGGCGGCGGTGCGGGTGGGGTAGTCGTAGTAGTACAGCACCTTGTAGTAGCCCAGATTGATGGGCTTGTCGGTCTGGTTGTACACCTCAAAGTAGGAGTACTGGCCGCCGTCGGGGGAGCCGGGATTGGCCGCCACCTCGGTGACCACCAGGGGGGCCGCCTGGGTGTCCTGGGGCACCACGGGGCTTACGTTGGTGGTCTGCTCCTGGGTCTGGGCGGACTTGCCGGGGCCGTAGCTGGCGGTGACATACCACTGCACCTGGTCGGCGTAGATCAGCTCGGCGGGGACCTGGCCCACAAAGCTCTGCCCATCTCCGGTGGCGGTCATGTCCACTTCCTTGTAGTTGGTGTAGGCGGTCTCCTGCTGCCCTGCCATCTGGCGGTAGTGGAGGGTCACTTTCATGGCAGAGGGGGTGCCCTCATAGGGAATCTGGGCGGTGACCGTCAGGCCGTCGCCGCCCACACCCTGGACGCTTGCAATGTCCGGCACCTGCTCCACCACGTGCACCTTCTCCGGGGGCACCTGCTCCGGGGAGACGCTGCCGGGGGTGGCGTCGGCCACGCCCAGGTTGGTGCACTCCCGGCCGGCGCCGGAGTAGCCGTACTGGATGGCCTGCTTGTCCGGGTTGCCCGTGGCGATCTCGTCGCCGTGGGCGTTGGACCAGGCGGAGACGAGGATGGAATCCTCATCCTTGCCCAGGAAATAGCCACGCTTGGCGCTGTTGTGGATGCCGCTGTAGGGAATGCGCACGATGTCCACATTCTCCACCAAATCGGTGCCATAGAACTGGTTGAACTCCTTCACCGTGCGGCCACTGGTGCCCTCGCTTTGCCACAGCACCATGGTCTTCCCCGGCTGGATGTACAGATCCTGGCCCTGGGAGCCCCAGTCGGCGGGCTTGAACACCTTGCCCGTGCCCAGACCAGCCTCATAGGCGTAGTAGAAGGTGTACTCGCTGAGGTTGATGGCCTCATCGGAGTTGTTGTATACCTCGGTGTAGGTGTAGCGCTTGCCCGAGGCCTGGTCGGTGGAGACCTCGGTAATCAACAGTGGTGGGGCCTGGGTCCAGTCCACAGCCTCTGCCCCGGCCTGAGCCTGGGGTGTCTGGGCAAAGCCCGGGACGGCCTGGGACAGTGCCATGGAGGCGGCCAGAATGGACGCAGCCACAGCTCGCATGTTCTTTCTTGACATCAGTTTCTCGCTCCTTTCCTTTGTCCGCTTCACCAAGGCATTATACCGAGCCCCCGGTGGGCTTTCTATCCAGGGTTTTAGAACTTTGTGTAAAGGTTTCGTGATGTTCTATTTTTTTCCTGGTCATCAGAAAGGCGGAGATGGCAGACACCACAGGCACCGTCAAAATCACCCCAATGGAGCCGGAAATACCCTGCAGAAGCTCAATTCCAATGGCGTACTGGTTCATAAACTCCAGATAGGGCATGTTATAGGAGTAGATGATGATGAGGGTGTTGATGGAGCCCCCGGCAAAGGCCAGAATCAGGGTGTTGGACATGGTGCCCATCATGTCCCGGCCCACGTGGATGCCGGAGCGGAACAGCCGCTTGAAGTCCAGCTCCGGGCTGTTGGCGTGGATCTCCGCAATGGTGGAGGCGACGGACATGCTCACGTCCATCACCGCCCCCAGAGAGGCAATCAAAATGCCGGAAAACAGGACACCCGCCACATCCAGGCGGCTATTCTGGGCGATAAAGGCCAAGGTCTCCACGTCGTCCACATTCAGTCCGGAGATGTGGCCCAGATACCCGAACAGGTAGGCGGTGGCCCCGGCGATGAGCACCCCGGTGACGGTACCCAGCACCGAGCACAGGGTCTTATAGGAGCAGCCGCCAATGAGGGACATCACCACCACCGTCACGATCACCGAGGTGAGGGTGGCAGCCACAAAGGGGGACACCCCCACATACATCAGGGGCAGATAGAAAAAGAGAATGCACACAAAGGTGAACACCAGACCCACCGCAGAGCTGATCCCCTGCTTTCCGCCAATGAGGCAGAGAATGACCAGAAACAGGGCAATCAGCCCCCACAACACCATGCCACGGTCGTAATTGTACACGGTGGCCACCAGATTTCCCTCCGAGTCGGTGTTCACCAGGGCGATGACCCGCAGGCCCGGCACACACTTGGCCCCGGATTGATTGGCATAGGGGCTGGTGGCCTCACAGGTCTGCCCCTTGTAGGCCCCGCTGATGATGCGAAGCTCCACCGTCTGGTTGCCCTGGAGCTCCACGTCGCTGTCGTCCAGGTTGCTGGACATCACCTCTTCCACCACCGCCTTGGCAAAGGTGGCCCCTCCCGTGGGGCGCAGGGCGGGCCGGTCCAACCTGCCGTTGAAGGCGATGAGCGCTCCCAAAAACATCACCACGATCACAGCCCCCACCAGCAGAAACCGCTGTTTTCTACTCTGTCCAACCATCTTCATCTCTCTGACTCCTTTTTCTTCAATTCACGGATGGTTTTTTATTTTAGAAGGTGGATATTCCCCTGTCAATCGTTCTTCTAAAGCCAAACAGAAACTTTACACCCCTCTTACATAGCGCCTCCCGTTCCCTGTCTGGGGGCAAAAAAAGTGGTGAAGGAATCTCATCCTTCACCACATGTTTTACCAGCTCACTTGATTTAAAATCCCGGTCAAATACGCAATGGCCACCCCGTAGTTGGTCATGGGCACCCCCTGCCGTTGGGCCTGAGCCAACCGGGAGAGCACATAGGCCCGGTTGAACATGCACCCGCCGCAGTGGATAACCAGGTCGTACCCGGTGAGATCGTGGGGGAAGTCGCTGCCCGCCACCACATCCACCTGGAGGCCCTGCCCCACCCGACGGCGCAGCAGTCTGGGAATCTTCACCCGCCCGATGTCCTCTTCCAGGGGGGCGTGGGTGCACCCCTCGGCAATGAGCACCCGGCTGTTCTCGGTGAGGGTTCCAATGGCCTTTGCCCCCTGGGCAAAGGCGTCAATGTCCCCCTTATCCGCCGCCATGAGGATGGAAAAGGAGGTGAGCAGGCTCTGTTCCGGCTTTTTGGCCGCCACCAGGGGGAAGCACTGGGAGTCCGTGATGATGAGCTTGGGGGGCGCGCTCAGAGCCGCCAGAGCCCCGTCCAGGCCATGGTTGGTGGTACTCACCACGGTGCACTTCAAGTCCAGCAGATGCCGGATGGTGCGCACCTGGGGCAAAATCAGCCGCCCCTTGGGGGCCTGAATGTCCTGGGGCATCACCAGCAGCACCACGTCCCCGGCGCTGCACAGCCCCCGGGTCAAGTCCTGCCGCCCGAAGTCCTCGGGCACCAGGGCGGTGAGGGCGGCCCGCAGGGCCTCAATCCCTTCCCCGGTGGCGGCGCTCACCGCCACCGCCCGCTGGGCAAGGTCCGGGGGCAGCTGGGCCGGAGCGACCAAATCCCCCTTGGTCTGCACCACCAGGAAGGGGGTGTTCTGGTCCTGGAGCTGCTGGGCCCACCCCAAGTCCTCTTGGCTGGGCTGTCCTGCAATGACCAGCAGAGCCACGTCCGCCCGCTGGAGGGTGTCCCGGGTGGCCTCCACCCGCAGCTGCCCCAGCTCTCCCTCGTCGTCATACCCGGCGGTGTCGATGAACAGCACCGGGCCGATGGGGTGGAGCTCCATGGCCTTTTTCACCGGGTCGGCGGTGGTGCCCGCCACCGGGGACACCAGGGCCACCTGCTGACCGGTGAGGGCGTTGATGAGGCTGGATTTTCCCGCATTGCGCCGCCCGTACAGGGCGATGTGCAGCCGCTGGGCGGCGGGGGTCTCCTGTAATCCGCTCATGGTCTCGTCCCCCTTAGAACCGGAAGTCCCGCATACCGCCCTCCATGTCGTGGAGGTGGCGGATGACGGTCTCCTTGACCTTGGGGTTGGTGATCTTGTCCACCTCTTTCTCAATGAGGGCCATGCCCTTTGCACGGGTCTCAGGGCTGGCGTAGTCCTCCAGGTACTCCTTGAGGGTCATCAGGGCGTTGGGGTGGCAGCAGTTGACAATCTGGCCGCTCTTACACAGGGACATGAATCGGTCCCCGGTGCGGCCCTCCCGGTAGCAGGCGGTGCAGAAGCTGGGGATGTGGCCCATGTCTAACAGCCAGCTCACCACCTGGTCCAGGGTACGGGTGTCGCTGACCTCGAACTGGGAGGAGTCCTCCTCCTCTTCCTCGGCGTAGCCGCCCACGCTGGTGCGGCTGCCGCCGCTGATCTGGGACACGCCCAGCTCCAGCACCTTCTCCCGGCACTCCTTGCTCTCCCGGGTGGAGATGATGAGGCCCGTGTAGGGCACGGCAATGCGCAGCACCGCCACAATCTTGGCAAACAGCTCATCGCTGATGCCGTTGTCGAACTGGTCGGGGTCGATGTCGTCGGCCCGGCGCAGACGGGGCACGCTGATGGTGTGGGGACCCACCCCGTACACCGCCTCCAGGTGCTCGGCGTGCATGAGAAGGCCCACAAAGTCGTAGTCATACAGGTTCAGGCCGAAGAGGACGCCGCAGCCCACGTCGTCAATGCCCCCCTCCATGGCCCGGTCCATGGCCTCGGTGTGGTAGGCGTAGTCGCTCTTGGGCCCGGTGGGGTGCAGGTCCTCATACTGCTTCTGGTTGTAGGTCTCCTGGAAGAGGATGTAGGTGCCAATGCCCGCCTCTTTCAGCTTGCGGTAGTTCTCCACGGTGGTGGCGGCGATGTTCACGTTCACCCGGCGGATGGCTCCGTTCTTGTGGTGGATGGAGTAGATGGTGTGGATGCTCTCCAGCAGATACTCCATGGTGTTGTGCACCGGGTCCTCGCCGGTCTCCAGGGCCAGACGCTTGTGGCCCATGTCCTGGAGAGCCACCACCTCCCGGACAATCTCCTCCTGGGTGAGCTTTTTCCGGGGAATGTGCTTGTTCTGGCCGTGGTAGGGGCAGTATTTGCAGCCGTTGATGCAGTAGTTGGACAGGTACAGGGGGGCAAACATGACGATGCGGTTGCCGTAGAACTTCTCCTTGATGCGCCTCGCCAGGTCGTACATCCGCTCCACCAGGTCGGGCTGGTCGCACTTGAGGAGCACCGCCGCCTCCCGGTGAGACAGGCCCTTGCAGTTCTCGGCCTTTTCCAGCAGCTCCTGGACCATGGCCCGGTCATTGGCGTGTTCCTGGGCATAGGCCAGGGTGTCCCGGATTTCTCCATCGTGGATGAATTCCTGGGCGATATGGGATTTGGGATTGTACTGCATAGCTGATTCCTTCTTTCTCAAACATTCATCACAGGGGCACCCGCCCCAGGCTTCTGATCTGTTCCTCCAGCTGCTGGCGCTGGGCGGGAATGTCCGTGTCCGGCAGTTGGGCGGGATAGATTTCATACATGCGCTTGTAGCAGTTGGGGGTGATCTTCCGCATCACCACGTTGGCGCCCCCGGAAAACACCTGCCCGTTGTCCCCCCGCACGGTGAGGGCGGTGGTGGCAGGCAGGTTGGCGCTGGGCAGCATCAGCCGGGCCAGGGCCACACAGCGGCGGGTGAGCTCGGCATCTCCCGCCGTGCCATCCCGAAGGGGGGTGTCCGGGTGGGGCAAAAAGGGCCCAATGCCTGCCATGTCGCAGGGAATGGAGGCCAACAGCAGCAGGTCCTGGGCCAACGTCTCCAGGGTCTGCCCCGGCAGGCCCACCATAAACCCGCTGCCCGTCTCGTACCCCAGCCGCTTGAGGGTGCGCAGGCAGCCCACCCGCTTGTCCAGGCTGCTGTCCGGGTGGAGGCGGCGGTACAGGTCCGGGTCGGCGGTCTCGTGCTTGATGAGGTATCGGTCCGTCCCCGCCAGCTTCAAAAAGGCGTAGTCCTCCTCCCGCATCTCTCCGCACCCCAGGGTCACCGCCATGTCGGTTTTGGCCTTGATGGCGGAGACGATTTGCCCCAGCATCAGGGGGGTATACCAGGGGTCCTCCCCGGACTGGAGCACAATGGTGCGGTAGCCCACGGCGTGGGCCTCACAGGCGGCCTGCACCACCTCTTCCGGGTCCATGCGGTAGCGGGTCAGATTTTGGCGGGGGGCCCGGAGGCCGCAGTAGGTGCACATGCGCCGACAGTGGTTGGAGATCTCCAGCAGGGCCCGGATGTGCACCGTGTCTCCCACGGTTTCCGCCCGCACCTGGTCTGCCTGGGCGTAGATGGGGGAGAAATCCTCCAGTCCCAGCAGCTCCACCAACTCCCCCTGGGTAAACTCAGCTCTCATGGCTTTGGGTGGCGGGGGCGTACAGGGCCTTGGCGGACACCCCGCCCAGCTGGCCCAGCTTCCCGGTGAGAGCGCTGATGACGTCGTTGGGGGCGTCCAGAATGACGCTGATGACGCTCACCCCCCGCTGACGGTAGGGCACCCCCATGCGGCCTACGATGTAGGTTCCATAGTCGTGGAGGAGGTTGTTGATGTGGTCGGTGGCGGACAGGTCCTCCACAATGATGCCGATGACGGCCAGGCGTGTGTCCATAGGCGTGTATCTCCTTTTTTGCAATAAAAAATGCCTGCACAGACCCACTGTGCAGGCAAAACAGGCGACAAAAGACGCTCCCCCGCTGTCTATTTGCGGGCGAGTATGAAACGGTATCTGTCGTCTTTCCCTTCGGGGGACACCCTTGGGGTCAGCACAGGATGGATGGGGACCGTTGGCGGCGGGCGAGGGCCCAGCGCCGCAGGCGTTTTTTTCAGTATACCACAGCGGAGCGGGTTTGCAAGAGAAATGAAGAATGATAAATGAATAATGAATAATTGTGGTGTGCCGCAAGCGGCACGGATTTTAATTTTGGGGCGTAGGGGAGGGGCTTGCCCCTCCCGAATTTTCCAGGGCAATGCCGGGGTAGCAGCGGGCCGGGCAAGCCCGGCCCCTACCACAGCATAACAGGGGGTGCGTCCATGCTCCCGGCGGCGGGAACGCCGCTCTTCCAGAGTAGGCCCGGAGGTGGAAACCACCCAGCCATAGGGCCAGCTGCCCAGGGTAGCCTGGTGTGGTGGCACGGCTAGGCGCCACAGCAAGGGTGACGGGCCGAACTTAGGCTTGACGCAGGTCCAGCCTCGTACCCCAAGGGAGGTCCTTATGGGGGAACGCCCTAAGTGGCTTTTCGTCCATTTTGGCCACTCAAAATGGACCCCAGCGGAGCGTCCCCGGCTGGGGCGCTGGTTTCCGCCGGGGAAATCGGAGAACGGCAAGCCCAGCGGAGCACTCCCGGCTGGGGCAAGTGAAGAGTGAAAAGTGAAGAAGTGCAGGGCTGCCGCCCTGCGCCACAAAGGGTTTGCCTTTTCTCCCATTTGGTGATACAATGCCCTTTAGACTGTGCCGGGCATTTCCCGGCACCTGAAAAAGGAGTTACAACATGATGACTATGAAAAAGCGCATCACGTCTTTGCTTTTGGCCGCCGGGATGACCTTCTCCCTGGCCGCCTGTTCCACCCCCGCCGCCGAGCCCACCGACTCTCCCGCTCCCTCTGAGGAGATCGTGGCCGACCTGTCCCGAGACATCCTGGACTTCTCCGCCGGGCTCAAGGGCGACGAGACCATGCTCACCGCCAACGGCGAGGTGATTCCCGCCGACCTGTACCTGTACTTCCTGGCGGTGAACTGCGCCTATCTCACCCAGATGTACCAGGCCGATGTGGCCGACTACGCCGACCAGCTCAAGGAGGACAGCAAGACCGTCACCGCCTACTACAAGATTCTGGAGGCCAAGTGCGAGGAGCTGGGCTGCCCCCTCACCGACGAGCAGCAGACCGAGCTCAACGAGACCCTCATGTCCGAGGGCCAGGAGAAGTACGACCAGCGCAAGACCATCAACGGCCTCAGCGACGAGACCATGAAGTTCGTCTACTCCATCAACTACTTCTATGACAACGTCCTCAACGCCACCATCGGCCAGCCCACCGAGGACGACCTGAACAACTACGTCTATCAGACCCGCCACATCCTCCTGAAGACCGTGGACACCGAGGGTACCCCCACCGTCCAGGAGGACGGCTCCTACGCCTATCCCAAGCTGGACGAGGAGACCATCAACGAGAAGAAGGCCCTGGCTGAAGACATTCTGGCCCAGCTCAACGCCAGCGACGACCCCTCCACCCTCTTCAACGACCTGATGAACGAGTACAGCGAGGACGAGGGTCTGGAGCAGAGCCCCGACGGCTACACCGCCACCCTGGGCCAGATGGTCTCCGCCTATGAGAAGGCCGCCCTGGAGCTGGACTACGGCCAGGTGTCCGGCATTGTGGAGTCCGAGTACGGCTACCACATCATCATCCGGGACAAGGTGGCCGACACCAGCGAGTACGTGGACAAGTGGCGTGAGTACAAGATGGGCCAGCAGGTGGACCAGTGGATTGCCGACGCCGACATCCAGTCCACCGAGACTCTGGACAACCTGGACGTGGCCGACTTCTACAACAAGTTCAACGCCTACCAGGTGGCTCTCAACGAGAAGTACACCGCCGCCCAGGAGACTCCCTCTCCCTCCGTCAACCCCTCCGCTGACCCTGAGGCCACCGGCTCGGTGGAGGACGAGGCTGTGGGCTGAAGACAATGAAGAACGAAGAATGAAAAATGAAGAATGCAGGCCCAAAACATTGCCGCATTTCTTGGTTTGCTATGCGTAGGGGAGGGGCTTGCCCCTCCCGCAGCTCCCCTGGCATGGCCCTGGGTTTTCGGGCCGGGCAAGCCCGGCCCCTACGGCGGTCTGCCGGGGACTGTGTTCCCTTATAAAATCCGTGCCGC
>NZ_NFKG01000036.1:0-23084 GCF_002160275.1 Pseudoflavonifractor sp. An187
CGCCACCACCTTCGCCCACCTGGACGCCACCACCGTGCTGTCCCGTAAGATCGTGGAGCAGGGCATTTACCCCGCCGTGGACCCCCTGGAGTCTACCTCCCGCATCCTGGAGCCCGACGTGGTGGGCCAGCGGCACTACAAGATTGCCCGCGGCACCCAGGAGCTGCTGCAGCGCTATCGGGAATTGCAGGACATCATCGCCATTCTGGGTATGGAAGAGCTCAGCGAGGACGACCGCCGCACCGTGGAGCGGGCCCGCCGCATTCAGCAGTTCTTCTCCCAGCCCTTCTCTGTGGCCGAGCAGTTCACCGGCCTGGAGGGCCGCTATGTGAAGCTGGAGGACACCCTCCGCTCCTTCGAGGTGATTCTGGGCGGCGAGCTGGATAAGTACCCCGAGGTTGCCTTCAGCAACGTGGGCAACGTGGACGAGGTCGTGGCCAAGGCCAAGAAGATGGGGGCGGTATAATGGCAGAAGCCAATACCTTCTACCTGGAGATCATCACCCCCGAGCGGCAGTTCTACATTGGACCCGCTCAGGCCCTGATTTTCCCCGCCGTGGACGGCCAGATGGGCGTCTATGCAGGCCACGCCCCCACGGTTACCGCCATTGAGCCCGGCGAGCTGCGCTACAAGGTGGACGACGTGTGGGAGCCTGCCGCTGTGGGTGCTGGCTTTGCCGAGATCAAGCCGGACTATGTGATCCTGCTGGTGGGCTTTGCCGAGCATCCCGAGGAGATCGACCGCAAGCGTGCCGAGGCCGCCAAGCTGCGCGCCGAGGAGCGTCTGCGCCAGAAGCAGAGCATCCAGGAGTACTACCACTCCAAGGCCGCTCTGGCCCGGGCCATGGCCCGCTTGAAGACCCGGAGATAACAGAATATAGATAAAAGCGCATGTCTCACCCCGAGACATGCGCTTTTTTGCGCGCTCAATGGCTTTCGTAGGCCTGACGCAGCTTTTCCAGGGCCTTTTTCTCAATGCGGGAGACGTAGGAGCGGCTGATGCCGCACAGGGTGGCGATTTCCCGCTGGGTGAGGGGGGCCTGCTGGTTGAGGCCGTAGCGCAGCTTGATGATGTGGGCCTCTCGGGGAGTGAGGCAGGTGTCCACGCACTCCCGCACCCGCTGGCAGGAGTCCCGCAGGTCCAGGTCTTCCAGCATGGTGTCGTCCACGCACACCACGTCCATCAGGGACAGGGAATTGCCCTCCGGGTCCCCGTCCAGGCTGTCGGAAAGGGACAGCTCTCCCTGGGTTTTCCGCTGGGAGCGGAAGTACATGAGGATTTCGTTTTCAATGCAGCGGCTGGCGTAGGTGGCCAGGCGCACATTTTTGTCCCCTTTGAAGGTGGACACCCCTTTGATGAGCCCGATGGTGCCAATGGAGATGAGATCGTCCTGATCTCCCGTCTGCGTGTAGTATTTTTTCACGATATGAGCTACAAGCCTCAAATTGTGCTCAATGAGTTTGTCCCGGGCGTCGCTGTCCCCCTGGGCCATGCGTGTTAAGCAGTCCTGTTCCTCTTCCCGGGTCAGGGCCCGGGGGAAGGACCCGGTGTTGTTGGCCAGCCGCAGGGTGAAAAAGAGTCCGTTGAGCATTAACAAGAGCCATGCCGTCCACATGGTCACCACCTCCATGGGGAAGTGTATGCATGGGCGGCGTGTCCCTATGGCTGGGGATGGGGAAAACTAGAAAATGTGTAGATTGGAGGCTTTGAAATGAATTGATGAATGTGGGAAGATGTGGTAAAATAAAAAGCGATATTGCCATACATTACCCAAAGCATCACTCATCGAGTTAGAAAAATGATGGATGAAATGAGTGATGAAAGATCGCTCTGCACAGGAAGAAAATCGAGGCGTATCTGAAAACTCATGACTACCGTATGAACGCCAATATGCGGGAAGCAACGGCGAATAGGTTCTTGGCTAAGCTTTGAGAAGAAAATATATCGTAAAGAAAGGTATAGAAAAATATGGAAAAATTGCGTTTGGAGCAGGTGTTTACTGTAGCTGGAGTCCCAACATACACTTATGTCGTTCCATATGAGTATAACGAATTATTAGTTGCGGTTCGAACTCCAGGCAAGTGTATTGTAATAGAAGGTCCTTCTGGCATAGGAAAAACTACAGCAATTATCAAAATTTTGAATCAGTTACAGCTTAGTGAAGTGAAAGTTTACTCTGCAAGAAAAGAAAGTGATCTCCTAGAAATAAGAAATATTGCTGAGGGTCGGTTCCAGAACATTGCTATCGTAGATGATTTTCACCGCTTATCGAATGAGCTTCAAAGCAAGATTTCAGACTTGATGAAAGCATCGGTGTACAAGGGGTACAAACGAGATAAAATAGAAATGAGGGGCGATAGAGCGGAAATGTCAGATTTTCCACTCTATCTGAACGCAGTCGCTGGTGGCCTTGATTGTAGAAATCGAGCCATCGGCGGCTTTTCTCTTGTCGTCAAAATCTATGCTCTC
The DNA here is from genome assembly GCF_002160275.1 of Pseudoflavonifractor sp. An187. Classification (NCBI taxonomy): domain Bacteria; kingdom Bacillati; phylum Bacillota; class Clostridia; order Eubacteriales; family Oscillospiraceae; genus Pseudoflavonifractor; species Pseudoflavonifractor sp. An187. The sequence continues at coordinate 2,470 of NZ_NFKG01000036.1, forward strand.
CCAGTTGTCGAGATAATAGGACAGTTTCTTTATCTGCTGGGGCGATATGGTTTCGACGCTCAAATCGGCTATTGCTTTTGAAATGGTCTGACGGCGAATGTCCAGTTCTTCGATTTTCTTGTTGGCGTAAGCAAGCAAGGTCGCATTGGCTTCGGTCAGCGTGTCCAGCAGTTTTTCAATTTCTGCCTCCACCTGTGCCAGCTCTACTTGATAGGCTGTCAGCTTCGGATTGACCTTTTCCTCTTTGATGTGGAGTATCTGAAAATCCTTGAACTTCTCCTGCATGGCCGAGAAAATGAATTGCTCAAATTCTTCTTTGCGGATTTTCCCGCAGCCCGGACAACCTTTGTTTTCCGTCCGTTTGGTGCAGCGGAAGTAGCCTGTGCTGTTTGGTACATGGGTGGCTTTCAGCGCATACCCACAATGCCCGCATTTGATTTTTCCGGCCAGCCAAGTGTTTTTTGGTTTCCGCCCCTGCTGGAAGGTGGTATTTGCCATGAGCTTTTTCCGGCATTTCAGCCATGTGTCAGAGGGGATCAATGCTTCATGCGGAGCGATAACAAGTATCTGGTCTTTTAGGCACCTGTCCTTGCCCTCCTTCACATCCCGCCCCTGATAGAGATAGCAGCCGTTTGTTCCGGCAAAATCGGAAGCGTCATTGACAATCGCCGCGCCCTGGCTCTTGAAAAACTCGTACAGTTCCAAGTCGGCCTGTGCGTAAACAGGGTTCCGTAAAAGCTGGGAAAGGAAACTCCGAACCATTGACTTTTCGTAAATCTTGATACCCTGTTCCTCAAAGTAGCGGGTAAAGACAGCCCGTTTTCAAGGCACAGCCTGTCGGAGAGCCGACGGAGAGCAAAGCTGGAACCCCAGAAGTTTCGGAATTTCCGGGTACAGTCAAGGGTGGTGGAGTTGTAATAGATGTGACAATGGATGTGCTGCTTGTCGGTATGCGTGGTAACGATAAAAGCGTGCCGTCCCTTCGTCCAGCGCATAGCCAGCGCATAGCCGATACGGTTCGCCTCCTTCGGTGTGATCTCTCCCAGATAGAAGGACTGTCGTATCTGATAGCACAGCACATCATTAGCCTTTTTCTGTTCCCGGCCCGTCATGGCGGCATAGCTGGCTTTCGCCAAAAGAAACTCGTCCGCCACGGTGGCGGGGTCGCACTCATAAGCGGAGATATACTTTCCGCTTTCTGTTTTCTCCGGGTTTTTGCCATAGTCCAGACAATCCCGTATGGCCTCAGCAATCGTTTCGCCTTCGCCTGCATGGCGCTGCAACAAAGTTGTGGTAGCCAGAAATCATCCCTCCCTTCTATGAAAAAGGGCGGTCCGTCCAGACCGCCCCGACTTCGGGCCAACATGGCCCGAACATAAGATATTTGTCAAAAACACGATAGACTCCAACTTGATTTTGATGTAAAATATATACAATAAAGGATCGTTAAACGGGGGTTATACATATGGGGACGATATTTGTTGCCGGGACTTACGGTGTAGGGAAAAGCACATTATGTAATAAATTGTCAACTGCATTAAAAATCCCAGATTTTTCTGCCGGTGATCTCATTAGTGCGGTCAACGGTGAAACTTATGGAGCAAATAAAGTGGTTAGAGACAAAGATGCTAATCAGAATATTTTGGCCTCACAAGTCAAGCAACTTCTGAAATCGACCCCTAGTATTATTCTTGCCGGACATTTTTGCATATTTGACATAAATGGTAATGTTGATACTTTGCCGAGTAGGGTGTTCTATGATCTGGAAATAGAAACCATACTTTTGCTAGAGGCCTCGTCCTCACAAATTATAAAAAATTTGTCGATGCGAGATAAAAAAGAGTATTCCGAAAGTCAAATTTTACTTTTACAAAAAGCAGAACACGAAAAGGCACATGAGATTGCTACAAGCATAAATTGTAATCTGTATGTTCATCATATGCTTTTTGATGAAACTGATATTACAAGTTGCTTATCTTATATAGAAAGGGGCCCCAAATTATGAGAGCTTTGCTTGACACAAATATAATCATCCATAGAGAAAACAAGCGTGTTTCCAATTATAGTATTGGCCACCTTTTTCGATGGTTGGATAAGTTAAAATATGATAAAGTAATCCATCCATACTCTATATCCGAAATAAAAAAATATCGAGATCCAGAAACGCAAGAGGCTATTTCGGTAAAGCTGGAATCATATGAGGTAATCAAAACCATTAAGGAACCAGACGATTCTTTTTTAGAATTGATCGGAATTCCGGAAAAATCGCAAAATGACATGATTGATGATTGCCTATTGTTTGAAGTATATTCAAACAGAGTTGACATACTAATCACGGAGGATCGGAGACTAAGAAATAAAGCTATAAAGCTAGGTTTGAGTGACAGAGTTTTTTCAATAAATGCATTTATCAGTGCAGCGACGGCTGAAAACCCAAGTCTCATTGAATATAAAATGCTTGCCGTTGAAAAAACCTATTTCGGAAATGTTGATTTAACCGATTCTTTCTTTGACAGTTTCCGTATCGCTTATCCAGGATTTGATAAGTGGCTTGCTCGCAAGTGCGATGAAGAAGCTTACATATGTAATACGGATGCTGGAAAAGTACTGGGATTCCTCTACTTAAAAACAGAAGGTGTCGATGAGAATTACTCAGATATTGTTCCGCCCTTTAAACCGATGCGCAGATTAAAAGTAGGAACATTTAAAGTTGAATCTACCGGATTTAGGTTGGGTGAGCGTTTTGTTAAAATTATTTTTGACAATGCCTTACAACGCAATGTTGACGAAATTTATGTAACACTCTATACAGATAGAGAAGAACTGTCCGCTTTGGCTGCATTACTGAAAAGGTGGGGCTTCACTGAATATGGAGTAAAAATTGGAAACGGGAAAGAAGAACAAGTTTTAGTAAAAAGGATGAAAGATTTTGATCATAATATTTCTTTTCGCAAAAACTTTCCCAACATTCAGTATGATTGCAATAAGTATATTTTGCCGATTTTCCCACAATATCACACCACACTACTCCCGGATTCCAAACTGAACAACGAGAATAAAATTGATTTTCTCGGAAGAGAACCTCATAGGTATGCATTACAAAAGGTCTATATCTCGTGGGCTCCCGGAAATGGTGTAAAGCCCGGTGATCTAATTCTGTTTTATCGAACAGGCCCCGAAGGTTCAAATAAAAAATATACTTCGGTTGTTACAACAGTCGCTATGGTGGATGAAATTATTAGCAATATTCATTCTCAGGAGGAACTGCTTAGTATCTGTCAGAATCGAAGTGTCTTTTCTACCGAAGAATTGAAAGGCTTTTGGCGTGATCATAGGCGTAATTTAAAAGTTTTAAAATTTATATTTGTCAAAAGCCTGAGCAAAAGATTAACATTGGGCTACCTTTGGGACCATGACATTGTGTGTGCTCCAAGGGGGCCTAGATCGTTTATGAAATTGAGTGATGAACAATATAATCAGATTATGCACGATTCTGAGACGGAAATTAAGTATGTAGAATGATGAGGATTTAATTTTGAAGGCGATTCTATTATCAATAAAACCAGAATATGTTGATAGGATATTGGCTGGTACAAAAAAATATGAATATCGTAAACGGCTAGCACGAAGTAACAGTTCTGTTCTACTTGTATATAGCACATCTCCGGTAATGAAAGTAGTGGCAAAAGTTGAAATACTGGGGACTATTTGTGCAGCTCCCTCCACCTTATGGGAACAGACTAAAAGTAACGCGGGCATTAGCAGAAAAAAATATCGGGAATATTTTCATGGGTGCAAAACAGCATACGCCTATGAATTAGGAAAAGTGGAAATATTTGATCCTCCACGAGATTTATTAGATTACAATATCACACTTGCCCCGCAATCTTTTTCGTATGTAGATATAGAATAAAGCAGGAAAGGGTGGCCTCAAGCCACCCTTTCCTGCTTCGGGCCATGCTGACCCGAAGTTAACTTGTCAGAAACCGATACAGAGCGGATTTTCCTCCGTCCAGTGCCCAAAGCAGAGAGCACGCCGCCGCTTGCAGCCCATACGGCGAAAGGAGGAAGGCGAGGAACAGAAATACAATCCCGCCGATGGGTGTCGGCGTGAAAAAGAGGGCGATACCCAGCACCGCCAGAATCACGGAGGCAATCGTCAACAGGAAGGCACAAATATCAAACAGAAACACCACCAGAACCGCCAGAAGGGACAGCGCCAGAACGAAGGGCGCAACCAATATTTTCAGCAGTATCTTCATCATCAAAACCTCCTTTATTCTTTCTATCTCTATTTTACCATGCCTGCCTGGGGACATAAATGTCGCAAAAGATTAGTGAATCCTGTCCCCAGTGTATTACTACACCCAGCCTTTAGTTGACGAACAGGCACGCAAGAGATAGAATTATTAAAAAGCGGGCAACGGAGGAATACCAATGAGCGGAAAATATTTGAAATACATTCCTAAGACATTACAAGAAGATTTTATTGATAATAGAGTTATTCCGTTTGTTGGGGCAGGCTTTTCAAAAAATGCTATTGCCCCAGAGGGTGCGAGCATTTTAGATTGGGAAGGGCTCGGGAAAAAAGTGGCAACATACATTCCCAATTACACTTATACGAATGCCATTGACGCATTATCGTTGTTTGAAAGTGAGTTTTCAAGGACTAAGCTCATTGAACTTTTGGCAAGAGAACTCTATGTTAATGATCTAAAGCCGGGAAAAACACATCGGACATTTTGCGATCTTTATTTTGATACTATTTGCACGACAAATTTTGATTTCCTCATTGAACAAACATTAAATGAGAAACACATTCCTTTTTCGATGGTAGTTTCAGAGGAGCGCCTTCCAATAAGCACACATGAAAGAACTAAACTTATTAAACTGCATGGAGATTTTAATCATCCTGAAAGAATGGTAATAACCGAATACGATTATGATATATATGTTGATAAAAACAAAATTTTATCAACATACATATCCAACCTATTTATTACTAAAACGCTATTACTTATAGGATATAGTTTTGACGACAGCGATATTAGAACACTGTGGCAAATTATTGGTTCCCGCCTCGGGAAACTAAGCACTCCTGCTTATGTAGTTTTAGTAGATGCCAGCCCCATAGAAATAGCACGTTTTGAGAGAAGAAATATTAAAGTTATAAATCTTCCGGGTGACAAAGCCGACTATCCTGATATTTTGGATGAGTTTTTTTCTGAGATTAAGCAAGTTATTGATGAAAAGCTCCCCGAACAAATGGTGTTCACAAACGAGAAGGCTTCCGAAGAATTAAAAATGCCGGAGACGGATAATAGACTTTGTTATATTTCAGCACCATATCAAAGATTATCCTTTCTTAAAGATTTGCTATATCCTGTATTATACAATAACGGTATTTCTCCCATATCATTAGACGAAACTATAATGCCAGGCGAAATTATAACACGAAAGACTGACGCTCTGATTTCAAAAGCTTCAATGACCATTGTTGATCTCTCTGGTAACAACGCAAATATTATGTGGGAATTAGGAAACATAATGAGCAAGAACAAGCTATCTATATTGATTGTAGATGAAGATCAATCGGATATTTTGCCATTTGATTTACAAGGTCTACATCTTTTCAAATATAATTTATATGGTGATAACAAGCATTTTGTGGACACATTAAATGATTTTTTACAAGCGCACAATAACGGCAAGAAAAACGAACCGGAAGCCGAAAAGGATTATTTGAGGCTGTTTGACAAGGGTGAATACAATGCTGCCGTTATTGCGGCATTTAGGTTTTTAGAAATAACTTTATCCAGAAAGTACGACTTTGTAAGGACCTCTCTGATGGAATCCCTAAATTTGTTAAACACGAATAATGCTGAAGATGAAGAAGCTCTTTACAAAGTAAAGAAGTATAGAAAAATACGCAATAACATCGTACACAATAATGTTAATGTAGGAAAAAGAGAAGCCAAAGATATTATTTCCTGCATTGAAAAACTCTGTGCATCCATAAATAGCGGAAATCTAATCATATTATGATGTTTCTCATTAGTGTCACTTGGGGCCATAATGGTCCTAAGTGAAAAAGGGCGGCAAGCTCCAATTAAGGAGTTTGCCGCCCTCGTCTTACTTTGCCACCAGCTCGGAGATAAGGTACAATAAGTTTCGCAAATTAAAAAGCAGAAAAAGAGACATGGTTTGCAGCCCTCTGGTAGAATGAAGTCACGACACACCATTCTGAAAGGAGACAGCAAACCATGTCGGAAAAGATTGTACAGCTTAACGAGGAAGTAATCAAGGGTCAAATCAAAGAACTGGTACGAGGCAGCGTAGAGGAAACCCTCAACGAACTGCTGGAGGCCGAGGCGGAGAAGCTGACCCAGGCAGCCCGGTATGAGCGCAATGAGCAGCGCCAGGGCTACCGCAGCGGCCACTACAACCGAAATCTCACCACTACATCCGGGGACGTTACCCTGAAGGTGCCCAAGCTCAAGGGGATCTCCTTTGAAACCGCCATCATTGAGCGGTATCGCCGCCGGGAGAGCAGCGTGGAAGAAGCCCTCATTGAGATGTACCTGGCAGGCGTATCCGTCCGGCGCGTGGAGGATATTACCGAGGCTCTGTGGGGCAGCAAGGTGTCTCCGGCCACCATCAGCGAGCTGAACAAGAAGGCGTATGTCCACATAGAGGATTGGCGCAACCGCCCTCTGCAAGGTGGGCACTATCCATATGTCTATGTGGATGGGATCTACCTGCGCCGCAATTGGGGCGGAGAGTTTGAAAATGTGGCCATTCTGGTGGCGATTGCGGTGAACGAAGACGGATACCGTGAGGTTTTGGGTGCCGCCGAGGGCATGAAGGAGGACAAGTCCAGCTGGGTCAGCTTCTTCCAGTGGCTGCGTGGCCGTGGCCTGAATGGAGTCAAGCTGGTGGTTGGCGACAAGTGCCTTGGTATGCTGGAGGCCGTGGGAGAAGTGTTCCCTGAAGCCAAATATCAGCGGTGTACCGTCCACTTTTACCGCAATGTATTCTCGGTCACGCCTCGCTCCAAGGTGAAGCTGGTGGCAAAGATGCTCAAGGCGGTCCACGCCCAGGAAAGCAAGAAAGCAGCCCGGGAAAAGGCCAAAGCTGTGGTGGAAGAACTGCGCTCCATGAAACTGAAAGAGGCGGCCAAGAAGGTAGAGGATGGCATTGAGGAGACGCTGACCTACTGCGATTTTCCCAGCGAGCACTGGACTCGCATCCGTACCAATAACGTTATTGAACGACTCAACCGGGAGATCCGCCGCCGTACCCGTGTGGTGGGCAGTTTCCCGGACGGCAACTCTGCCCTCATGCTGGTCTGTGCCAGGCTACGCCATGTGGCTGGCACCCAGTGGGGAAACAAGAAGTACATGAACATGAAGCATCTGGAGGCTGCCATTGAGGACGTCTCCATTGCTGGCTGACTTCATTCACGCCAGGGGCTGCAAACCAATTTGCGCAAAACTCTGGACCTGTTGACAAAGTCATCTATAAACCTCGCTTCTATGCTATTGTCACGGTTCGCAACGCCATTATCAAGTTACAGAAATATTATATCAGGCGCGGCTGGATGAAGCCGCCAAAGGAGAAAGCGATATGCACAAAGAAATCACCACCCAAGCGAAACAGAAAAAAGACGAGCGCGAAGAAGTCCTGAAGGAAATCCGGCAGCTTGAGAACCGCCAGAAGATTTTGGAGAACAAGCAGCGCAATGAGGAACGCAAGGCCCGCACCCGCCGCCTGATTGAGCGCGGGGCCATTTTGGAGGGCGTTTTCCCTCTGGCCCCCGGCCTTCCCGGCGTAGAGGTCAAGGCGTTCCTGATTGCCCTGTCCCATCTTCCGGGGGCGGCGGAACTGGCCGCAAAACTGCCGAAATCCGGGGACAAGCCGTAAGTCCCTTGTTTACAAGGGCGCACTTATACACCGTTGCCGGTGTCGTGCGCCCTGCCGGGGCTGTTGCGCTCTCTGAGCGCGATGGGGCGCTACACTCCCCAAACCCCTTGTGCGCCCCGCGCAGCCAAACACCCGCTTCGCGTCTGTTCGGCTCCACGGAGCCTGAAATATCCCCGCCGAAAGGAGGTGCCACTCATAGATTTTTGCCATATTCCCGTCAGTATCATCAAGCGCAGCGAGGGCCGTTCCGCTGTTGCCGCAGCCGCCTACCGAAGCGGAACCAAGCTGACGAATGAATGGGACGGCCAGACCCACGATTACACCCGGAAAGGCGGCGTTGTCCATGCGGAAATCATGCTGCCCGCCCATGCCCCGCCGGAGTTTGCAGACCGTTCCACCCTCTGGAACAGTGTGGAGCAGATCGAGAAAGCCAGGGACAGCCAGCTTGCCCGCGAAATTGAGGCGGCCCTCCCCCGCGAGCTTACCAGAGAACAGCAGCTTGCCCTTGTCCGGGCCTATGTCAAGGACAACTTTGTGGACAAGGGGATGCCACAGCTCGCCATAATGAATTGTCGGAGGAGATCAAGGCAGCGGAAAAGCGCATGGCGGAGATTGCTGCGCTTCGGACTCATATCATCAACTATGCCAAGACCCGAGAGGCCTATGTGGCCTACCGAAAATCCGGCTACTCAAAGAAGTTTCGCGATAGCCACATAGATGAAATCTTGCTTCACCAGGCAGCGAAAAAAGCATTCGATGAACTTGCTGTTGAGAAACTTCCGACAGTAAAAAAACTTCAGACCGAGTATGCACAACTTCTTGAAAAGAAGAAAGAAGCATATCGGCAATACAAAGGCGTCCGAGAAGAAATGCGGCAACTACTTACGGCGAAAGCCAATGTTGACCGCATTCTTGGAGACGACTACTGTGGTAAAAAAGAAAGAAATAATGTTCAGCGATAGCTGGACAATAACGTTCGAAGAACGTGTAGCCACAGAATGAAATTCTGTGTTCAAGGGGGTTTGGGGGCGCTGCCACCAACAAGCAAAAATCGCATGTGGTCGGCCACATGCATTGCTTGCCAGTTTTGTGGCCCGCCTCTTTGCGGGCCACAAAACAAGCAGGTTTGCAAAGGGCGCAGCCCTTGCCCATCGGAGATGCCCTCCCGGCGAGGGAAGCTCACGGGACTGCATGAAACGTGGAAGGTGCGCCCCCAGGAGGGGCGCAAAGGATAGGCCCCCGGCCCCAGTTAGCAACCGTTGAGCAGAGCTGGACAGGTGTTCATGGTCTGGCATGAACGCCGCTTTCAGCGGAGCGAACGGAGATGATGTTGACATATTTTTTTGCAAAGGGTATAATAATAACGAAGAGTAGTGATGCTCAAAAAGCGGTGTACCCTACCAGGCGAGAGCCGAAGTGGGAGCGAAAGCAGCGGTGTACCCTACCAGGCGAGAGCTGAAGTGGGAGCGAAAGCAGCGGTGTACCCTACCATACAGTGGGAGCGAAAATAGCGAGGGGCTGAGTGTTGCACTCAGCCCCTTGCTTTTTAAGGAGGCTTTCAATTGAGTTGTTTTTCGTTTTATAAAGTGAACGCTGCGTATTGTGATTTCCTTCGAGATGCTGATCCGTGTGTCCCTTATACGATGGATCAAAAGTCGGCGCGTCCTTTTGTTGGTATCGTATTCAGCGTTAATGGTTTTCAATATTATGCGCCGTTGACATCACCAAAGCCCAAGCACCTGAATATGAAGAACCAGGTTGATTTTATGAAAGTGAATCGTGGAACTTGGGGAGCCATTAATTTCAACAACATGATTCCGGTTGTACCGGAATGTGTTGAAAAGGTTGATATGAGAATTACCTCTAGCGATTCCAAAGCAGATAGAGATTATAAGAACTTGCTATCCAATCAACTATCATGGTGCAACTCTCATCGTACACGCATTCTGAAGCAGGCTGAGAAATTACATGCGATGATAGTTCAAGGGAAAGCGTGGCCAACCCTGGTAAAACGCTGCTGTGATTTCCGAATGGATGAAGAGCGTTGCAAAGAGTATGTGCATCAGAACTTGCAACATGAGGTTTCGGCGTCCGTTCGTAGATCCAAAGTAAGTGTGCGAGAGACCTTGGCCGCCGCTAGTCGTGCTTGCTCTGATAGACATGCGCATTTGCAGGGTACTAAAAAAGACAAGCAAAGTCGGTAGTGACATCCTGGACGAGAATACCGTTGTGTAGTATTGTGTAGTAGAATCAAAAGACAAGGGAGGTAAGTATATGGGTTATCTTGTAGGAGTCGGATTTCTTATTGCTTTCAGTGTGGCGATTGGAGTGGTAGCAACGATCTTGGGTCTGTGGCTCGGTCAAATTATTTTGTTTGACAGCATTGCGATGGGAATCGTTGCGGGTGTATGCTGTCACCACTTTGCACATGTCCATACAGCATTATCTGTGCTTGTTGGCATTGGAGTTTGCGTGTTGTTTTTTGCGCTGCAAAATACAACGATTGGTTTTTTCCTTGTGGGTGGTATCTTCACGTTGGCGTACTCTGTGTTATTTGGATTGATCGCTCTTGTTTTAACTGCCGATACAATTTGGGGATTGGTGGTATTTGGATTGACCCTTATAATCGTTGCTGGACTACACCTGAAGGCAAGAGAAGAAAGTTAATAACTGCTTAAATAAAACAAAGAGCCTGGGGCGGATTTTGCGATCCGCCTCAGGCTTCTTTTGTTTCAGTGCAGTCTCTCAATGTTGGTAGACGTCTCTTCGATGTCCTACAGAGAGAGCAAGTATGACGAGCTTATCATCCTCAATTTCACAAATGAGGCGATAGTCTCCGATTCGGTATCGCCACTGACCACTTCTATTCGCGGTTAAGCCCTTCCCATGCAACCGAGGGTCTGCACAATCCACTAGGTTTTTTTCAATCCAGGCTTTCAGCATTCGCTGTGTATAACGGTCTAGTTTCTTGAATTCTCGGTCAAAACGAGAGGTTGTTCGGACGGAATATTTCACAAGTCCAGCTCCTCCCACAGAGCAGAGATGGGCCTGCTTTGCATCCCTCCCTCAACGTACTCACGGTGTGCAGCATCGGCAACTGCTGTGTCATATTCCTCTTGGATTTTTTCGAAAAGAGCGGTTTTGAACGCTTCCCCCAAGGACATGGAGTGAAGTTTGGCATAGCTTTCCGCCAAGGATTTTTCTTCCGCTGTCAGTCTGATGGAAAAACTCATAGGCTCAACTCCTTTCGTAATACATTGTACTACAATTGTGCGGTTCCGTCAACTTAGGAGAAGCTACCGACATACGATGGACAAAAGAGAAGAAGAATAGAACTAAGCCGATGTCGGGCATGGTGTCCGACATCGGCTTAATTCTATTCTTGTAAGGACCTTAGCGTGCTTGGCCCCGATGGTGTTTGCGTTCAGCTCGCTGGATTTGCTTTTCCCAGGTCTTTGCCGTTTGTGCTCTAAGAAAGTCACACAAAGGGCCTAACTCTTGGTGAGTATCCCAGGCTTCCAGGGCTTGATAGTATGCCTTGCGATCCTCTTCGTGAATAACAATGGGAGGGTGACCGTGCAACACGAGAAAGTAGTTCATGGCCAGCCGACCCGTTCGCCCATTTCCATCTGCAAAGGGGTGAATGTTTTCAAATTTGGCATGAAAGTAGGCAGCGGCCGTCAGGGCGTTGGCATCAGAGATGTCCTGGAGCTCATCCAGTAGCTCCGACACTTCATCAGCAACATCTTCAGGAGCAGCTCCAACTTCTTCTTTCCCTGTCACATTGTCATGGTATTTGTATTCTCCGGGCCGTTCGCCGAGCTGATAACGCCTTGGGTCATAGGTACCCTTGGTTAGCAGCTGTTGTAGTGCCTTGATAAAACCTTCGTTCAACGGCGTCCGTTGATGGAAAGACTGAAGGAAAAACTCATTGGCGTCTTTGGAATTCTTGATTTCAAAGAGGGTGCGGAGATCGCCAGTATAGGAGGAGACACCATCTCGCTCAAAGATATCCCGGGTGTCGTGATAGGTGATGTTGTCGTTTTCAATTTTACCGGAATTGTAAGCAAAGGTAATGCTGTGGCCATTTAGGGCTTCTGCAAGTTCTGCATCTGTAGAGACATTTCGCAGTTGCCATAAGTGTACAGCTTTCTCGTAGTTGTTCATAGAGTACACCTTTTTCGCATGTATTTGTCGTCATTGTACCATGAGTTTATAGGATGGGCAAGAACGCTACCTCTCGGATTTGAGAGACAGCGTTCTTTTATGCCTGTTTTATCGTTCCGGGGTAGGTTTCTTTCGAGTTGGGAGCTTAATATGGAACATCCTGCAATAGTCCCTTTGAGCCTCTAACTCGCACTCGCAGATCAGATTGACAAAAGAAGCATCACTGGGGTTCTGACGCCTTTGAGCCTGCTGGAGCGATGTGATATAGCTGTGGCGCAGAATTGGAGGGATGGACACTAGGCAGTACCCCTTGTTCACTAGAATGAGATTCATAAGCAACCGGGCGGTACGTCCATTCCCGTCCTGGAAGGGATGAATATCTACCAGTCGCCGGTGTGCGTAGGCGGCCAGCAGTACCGGGTGCATGGTGTCTTTTCGACTGTTGAGATCATCTACCAAGCTGGACATCTGGATGGGTACTTCTTCGGCGGGCGGAGGAACGTACTCTGTTCCTGAGATGAAGACCTGGCCGCTACGGTATCTCCCGGCGTGGTCTGGATCAATGCTGCCATAGAACAAGCCGTGTAAATGAAGAATGGTTTCTTCCCGAAATTCCAGCTGTCCGCCCCGGGCAATCTCCAGCATGTAGTCGTAGGCTCGGGCATGGCCTGTGGCTTCGTAGCAGTCCCGAATGGGCTTGCCCCCCACCGTAATACCGTCCTCTAGCAGCACCTTTGTTTCAGACAATGTCAGAGAATTTCCTTCCAGAGCATTTGAGGAGTAGGTAGTACCGATCCGAAAGTAGGCATCCAGCTCCTTCACTTCATCTGGAGACAAAGGCCGATGCTCCCTAATTAACATTGCGTATTGGTCGATTTTATCCAAAAGGGCTTTGTCTGCCACGAAATCACCCACCTTTACTTTCTTTTTCATAATTGTAACATACTTTTCACGCAAATACCACGCTTGTTCAGTGGATATTTCTTGTTCGACCTCTGTGGAGTTAATAGTAACCCACACCACGAACTGTACAGGGCTCGTTTTGTCACCGGGCGTAGTGATAACGCCAGCGGTCATATTCCGCTCTGGTAATCTCACCGCGCCTGAGTTGATCGGAAACTTGCTTCCATGCAAGCAGGATCTCATTCAGCTGTTTTGCCTCTCTGTTTTTGAGTGGATTAACCTGAAGGTAGGCAGCTCCGTTATGCTCATAGATCTCCAGCCCATATCTATCTTCTAGGGAAAACAGTGTGTGCATCAGTTCAACTGGAGAGTCGATGTCTGGAACTGACAACGCAGCAGGGGCAACATCCAGTGTCTGTGCGATTTTGTCTAACAGATCCTGCCTGGGAACACGATAGTCGGTTTCGTACTGTGCGATTCTATTATCTGCGCCCTTTTCAGGAAGGCCCAAAGCAATGCCAAGTTCCTTTTGTGTCATACCACGAAAGATGCGTATTCTCTTTATTTTCTCTCCTGTTGTCATGGAATTTCCCCTTATAAAGTCGTAAAGAAAATTACTTGCTTTTTTCTTTAATTTTGCATATACTGAACGTAGGAAGGGAGTGTTGTATATGGCGCACACGGTCAATGTTAATTTTAAGCTGGACGAAGATGTGAAAAAAAGAATGGAGCGAGCCTGTGCCGAGATGGGCCTTTCCATGAGTGCAGCCTTTACGATATTTGCAAAGAAGGTTGGCAGAGAGTGCCGTATCCCATTTGAGGTTTCAGCTGATCCATTTTATTCGGAAAGCAATCTCCGGCACTTGGAGAGTGTCATGCAGGACGTCAAGGCGGGCAAGGCCCACTTTGCTGAGCATGATTTGCATGAGGTGGATTGATGAGATTGCTGTGGGAGGATCGAGCGTGGAGCGACTATCTGTATTGGCAGACACAGGACAAAAAGACTCTGAAACGGATCAATGCACTGATAAAAGATATTCAGAGGAGCCCTTATGAGGGAATCGGAAAGCCGGAGCCGCTGCGGGGCAACCTAAGTGGCTTGTGGAGTCGCCGCATTGATGAAACCAATCGCATCGTTTACTTTGAGCAGGAAGAGGTCGTGTATATTATCTCCTGCCTGGGACATTATGACGATTAGTGAGTATCAAAAATGAATAGGGGAAAAGGAGAGCTGTCCATTGAGGGCCAGCTCTCCTTATTGATTTTGCGTATAGGTCAATTTTATCCAAAAGGGCTTTGTTTGTCACGGAATCACCCGCCTTCACTTTTATTTTTATAATTGTAACATACTCTCTAGATATGGACAACGGGGTACATTCCTTGTAATCATAACCAAGAGATGGTAAAATAAATCTGCAAGCTTAGGATAGAGCCTGGAATGATGCAGGAGAGAGGAGTGTTGCGCATGCATGTATTGCTGGATGTTCCCTATCAAGAGAAGGACCTTGCGAAAAAAAGAGGGGCTAGATGGAATCCACAGCTCAAATCATGGTATGTAGATGATCTGACCAAAGTTGGAGCAGTTTCAGAATGGATTGGGAACGATAATATCGTATGCGAAAATCTGTACATTCTTACAAAAGAACATACATGCTGGAAATGTGGGAGAAATCTTGATGTTGTGTTGCTGGCAACTGACAACAGCTGTTCGGTGGATGACGGTTATCAACGCAATCAAAATCTGCAAATATTGACTTATGTAAAAAGGATGCCCCAAGGACTGGAAGAATACATGAAACAGCTGTTATACTATCCAGAATACTCCGTGCGAGCAAAAACAAGGTATTTTTTAAACCATTGTAGTGCGTGTAAAAGTAGCCAGGGCGATAATTTTTTACATGAGGTCCCAAAACAATCCTTTTACAGTAGGCTGTGTTATAGGTCTGAGCCTCCGATTAGGTATGCAAGAATCCAGAACACAAGATGTGTACGGCTACAAGCTAATTTGCCCTACTACGATGAATTTTGCTCTTCTATGGAACTTTTGATGCACCATATGCGGACAGGGAGTGAAAATAGGGCTAGCATGCGGGTGAGTCAGAAGTTGATAAACAAACTGTTTCAATGCAGTACAAAAGAGGAGGACATATACATTCCGGGATTGTAGAGCTGTTTCGTGAATGTTCCCATAAAAAGCGTAGAAGGAGTGCCGCCTACCGGGGGGGCACTCCTTTTTTGCGCTTTGACTATCCCTCAGACGTCATTGCGCTGCTGGAGTCGTCGCTGGTGATATTGGAAGCAGATGAGTCCTTGTTGGGTGCAAGTCCGGAGAGGATTTTTTTATATTCTGCCTCTAACTCATCAAGGAACTTCTCAGATGTTGGATTATCTCTGGCAGCTAAAATTGCGTAGGCAAAGTCCATTACAAGCATACGTTGTTCTGCGGATAACTTTCACGATATGAGCTACAAGCCTCAAATTGTGCTCAATGAGTTTGTCCCGGGCGTCGCTGTCTCCCTGGGCCATGCGTTTTAAGCAGTTCTGTTCCTCCTCCCGGGTCAGGGCCCGGGGGAAGGACCCGGTGTTGTTGGCCAGCCGCAGGGTGAAAAAGAGTCCGTTGAGCATTAACAAGAGCCATGCCGTCCGCATGGCCACCACCTCCATGGGGAAGTGTATGCATGGGCGGCGTGTCCCTATGGCTGGGGATGGGGAAAACTAGAAAATGTGGAGATTGGAGGCTTTGAAATGAATTGATGAATGTGGGAAGATGTGGTAGGATGGGAAATGAAATTTGCTATGCATCACTCAAAGCATCGCTCATGGAAGTAGATAAATGATGGATGAAATGAGTGATGAATCTCTTTAAGTCAAGATGAATTTTGATAGACTGTTATATCATTCTTCTTAGTGAAATTCTGGAGGTAAATTGTGATTACAAAAATATTGAATCATTTAGATGATATCGTTAAAATCATTGAGGCATTGTTTTATGTTTCGATGGGTACAGTTGCCGTATTGATGTTTTTAAGTGCGCGAAAAACAATTCTTCAACCAATGAAAACGGAGGTTTTCAAAAATCAAGTTGAAGTTTTCACATCTATCATGAAACTTTTTAATGGTAAAACAGAATCTGAAATTCGCCATGCATTTGACTTTGATGAAATGCTTAGAGCCAATATTTTTAAGCTGTTGGATGACTATTTAGAAACCTTTTATAATGTCACTTTCGACTAGAATGAGCGTCCATACAATAAAAAAGCTTGCCCATGTTCTATACTTACCTCTGAGTTTGCCGAACGATATTTAGTGGCCCCTGATTTGTCTTCTGAAAATGAAAGTGTAGAAAAGGATCCACCTTCTATGTCGAAGATGGAAGTTTGGAATAATTATATTTATGGAGAAATTTGTCAAACTGTCTCTAATACAAAAATGCTTGCACAAATAGATGAGATTATGAAATCCCCGTTTCTTACAAGCGAAAGTATCCGACTTCTTTCGGAAATTAAAAAAATAGTCTTGGATAATATATTAACAATAGGAACCGTTCTTACTGATGTGGCAAGAGAGTTGCCGACGAAATGTCCAAATATCAATGATTTGAAAAAAAGAGATACTATGGTTTCAATTGCAAATGAATATAATAAAAAGTTTATTTGCATTGAACCTTATTGTGATAAACTAACTAAATATTTGAGGAGTTATTTCAAAGTTGAGTCAATAATGACGTGAACCATTCAAATTTATGCCATGAATAGTTGTTGTTGCTATTATACTCCTGTAGGAGTATAATAGCTTTAAGAAGGAGGTGACCCCCATGGTCCGAACACTCTACCACGGCTCTCCCAACATCATTGAGAAGCCCATCTATGGACATGGAAAAACCTATAATGACTACGGCTTAGGTTTTTATTGCACCGACAGCCTGGATATGGCCAAGGAGTGGGGAGCAGGGAAGGACCGGGACGGATATGCCAACTGTTATCGGCTGGACTGTGACGACTTGCGCATCCTCCGTCTCAACGACCCGCAGTTCTGCATTCTGCACTGGTTGGCGGTATTGCTTCAAAACCGGGAGTTTGACGTGCCGTCCGGGCTGGCACTGGAGGCCAAAGAGTACATTCTCCAACATTTTTTGGTGGAGTATCAGTCCTATGATGCCATCATTGGCTATCGGGCGGATGATAGCTACTTTTCCTTTGCCCAGGACTTCATCAACGGCACCATTTCCTACCGCCAATTGACCAATGCCATGCATCTGGGCAAGCTGGGGGAGCAGTTTGTGCTGAAAAGTCCCCGTGCCTTTGAATGCCTGGAGTTTGTGGGGGTGGAATTGGCCCAGAGTCAGGAGTGGTATACCAAGAAGATGTTGCGGGATAAGTCCGCCCGCCGGGAATATTTCAGCGTGGAGCGAAACCGCCGCCAAAAAGGTGATTTGTACATCACGCAGATTATGGACGAGGAGATGATGCCAGGTGATGCACGCCTACGATAAGGTCTATCTGGACAAGGCCCGCACCGCCTTAGGGCGTATGCTGGATTTTGCGGTGTACGATCTGGGCTATGAGATTACCCGGTTTTTTGACCTGTTTCTCGGCTCTGGAGTGGCAGCTCGGTTTGAAGAGGGGGATTTCACCCTTTTGGTGGGGATGTCTGGGGTGGAACTGGCCTACCACGTGTTGGAGCAGGCAGGGCTTCCCATTCAGCGCATCCAGCCCCGATACACCATGGACCGCAGCGAGGAATATTGGACGGGCTGGGCCTTGGCCTACTATCAGTGGGAGACCTCCATGAGTTTTGCAGAGATTACCCGATATGTGCCCATTCTGGATATCCAGGCACTGTATTCCCCCTATCATGAGATGGATATCCGGCAGTTCTGCGACAAAATGAATGAACTGTATCAGGCGGCCAAACCGGAGACCAATCTCAAATTATTCCGGCAGCGAGCGGGCCTGAGTCAGCGGGAATTGGCGGAACAATCCGGTGTACCTCTGCGTACCATCCAGCAGTATGAGCAGCGACAGAAGAACATCAACAAGGCCCAAGCGGAATATCTGGTGCTGTTGTCCCGGGTGCTGTGCTGCGGGATGGAGGATTTAATGGAGAAAATCGTGTGAAAATAGACCCTAATTGTACTCATACGGACATAGAGAAAGAGGAGACAGCCGATTGGCGGTCTCTTCTTAAACTTTGTGTGTTATTTCTCACTCGGGTGACCCTTCGTCACCTGAATGACTTCCATGCCAATATACCGCAGCTGTTCCACCACGGCGGCTGGGGCCAGTTCATCGGTGATGACAGTACCCATTTTCTCCAAGTGCAGGCTGGCATAGGTGCCAATGACGCCCACCTTGGTGTGGTCGGCCAGGATGAAGTAGCGGTCGGAGTGGCTGAGCATGGTCTCGTTGATGCCCAACTCCGTGGGGATGCCGCACAGCAGCTCTCCGTTGGGGGAGATGCCCGTGCAGCCGATGAACGCCTTCCGGGCGTGTACCATGAGCAGGTTGCGCATGGTGCAGTCTCCGGTGAGAATGGCGTTCTGGCCCCGCACTTCTCCACCGGACAGGGTTATGCGCAGGTTGGAGGGATATTTCCGGGCACACACCAGGCCGTTGTTGGTGAACACCTGGACATTCTTTGCCCCCCAGGAAGTCCAGCAGCCCCAGGGCGGTGCGGCTGCCGTTGATGAAGATCTGATCGTTTTCCGCCACCAGATTGGCGGCGTACTGGCTGATGAGATCCCGGTACAGCTTCACCTGGTCGGCATCTCCGGCGGAGGAGACGGGCTGCTCCGCCACAGCGCCGCCGTAGAAACGGCTGATCAGGCCCTGGTCCTCCAGGTGCTGTAAATCCCGGCGAATGGTCATGGGGGAGACATCGAAGATTTGGGACAGCTCCTCCAACAAAATCTGATACCGGAGCAGACGGTTGTGGATGGCGGCGCAGTCGCCGCCGGTGCGGGCCTGGAGCAGCTGATTGGCCCGCTGATGCAGGGCCTCAAAGGTCTCCGGGTCCACCCCCAGCGTGTGCTGGGCGTACTCCGTCAGAGCCTGAAAGGCCACGGCGTGGGCGGCGTCATAGTCGTATAGCGTGTTGTCAATGTCAAAAATGACGGCTTGAATCATAGTATCACCAGGCTATCCAAGAGGCATGTGACTTACAGGGCATAGAATTGGAACTTCTTTTTGCACTGCTGCATATAGGTGCGCAGAGCGTCTGCGTCTTCCGGGGACAGGGCCTTTTTGGGAAGAATGTAGTAGGCCTTGCCCTTGATGACGAAGTAGAAGCAGCGTTCCGTTTCAAACAGACCGTAGATCTGGCGGAACTTGCTGTGGGCGTGGTTTTTCTGGCCCTCCAGCTTCATGTCCACCCCATCGGCATCCATGCGAAAGGTGGCCCGGTGGTTCTCGTAGTATTTGCGGTACTTTTTCAAGGTGTCGTCTGCACCGCTGCGCCGACGGCTGGACACCGCCACCAGAATCATCAGGGAACAGACGATGAGATAGCCAGCCGTGGCGATTTGGAACCCGTGGCGGTACAGCTGAAAGCCAAAGTAGATGGCACCCGCCACACCCAGCACCCCGCAGATGATTCGTACCACCGGGGAGAGGGAACCTTTGAGATGGTATAGCTTCTCGAAATCCGAGAGAATCTCATCGGTATAGACAAAGCTGGCTTGAAACATGGAACTCTGGCTTTGCATAGCGTGCCTCCAATGTGTGAGAGATGGTGAGAGGATGGGGCCGGATGGCCCCATCCTCTCACCCGTTAGCCTTTCAACTGCCGAACGGCGGCGGAGGCGTCCTTGGCGCCGAATACGGCGCTGCCTGCCACCAAGGCGGTGGCACCGGCCTCCGTGCACTGGGGGGCGGTGGTGCCGGGCTTGACGCCGCCGTCCACCGAGAGAATGGGGGAGACCCCTCGACGGGCGCACTCGGCCCGCAGGGCCCGAAGCTTGTCCAGAGCTCTGGGGTCAAAGGGCTGTCCGCCGTGGCCGGGCACGACTCCCATCACCAGCACCAGCTCCAACTGGTCCAGGTAGGGGAACACCGCCTCCACGGGAGTGTCCGGGTTGAGGGCCATGCCTCGTTTGCAGCCACAGCCGTGGATGGCGGCCAGGGTGGCGGACAGGTCGTCGGTGGTCTCCACGTGGACGGTGATGTAGTCCGCCCCCGCCTCTGCAAAGCGGTGGACAAAGCGCAGAGGATGGGAGATCATCAGGTGCACATCCATTACGGCCTGGGGCAGGGCGTGGTGCAGGGTCTCCAAAACGGGAAGGCCGAAGCTGAGGTTGTCCACAAAGTGGCCGTCCATGACGTCAAAGTGGATCATATCTGCCCCGGCGTTCAGCACCCGGGCGCAGTCCTCTCCCAGGCAGGTGAAGTCTGCGGAGAGCACCGAGGGACAAACAAGTACCATGGGCCGCCTCCTTGAAATTAGCCCTGGGACACCAGGGACTTGGTCACCTCGACAATGTGGTCGGCGCACAGACCAAACTGCTGGAGCAGAGCGGCGGCGGGGCCGGAGTGGCCGAACTCGTCGTTGACGCCGATGCGGCGCACGGGGGTGGGGCACTGCTCGGCCAGCACGCCGCACACGGCCTCGCCCAGGCCGCCCAGCAC
>NZ_NFKG01000037.1:0-22562 GCF_002160275.1 Pseudoflavonifractor sp. An187
GCTTTTGCATGCCCAAAACGCTGCGGAAGTTCCACATACTGGATTCGTTTTTGCTGTTGAGAGTAAAAAAGGATGTGCCACAAAACTTACGTTTTGCGACACATCCATTTTTTTATTTGCGGTATAGGTAAATCCACTGATAGCCCAGATGGCTGAGCGACCCCGACCGGATGGGCACTCGCAGGGGGTTAAACGCCCGGTAGGGCTCCCCCAGGCGGCAGACGTAGGTCACACCATCCACCTCAATCACCGGCTCCATGCCTGGCTCCAGCAGGGTGACCCCCTTGCCCTCCTGGGTGAAGTGGAGAATCAGCTGGTGAGCGAACTCTCCGGGGGTGGTGATGGGGTCGGTGGGCTCAATGTACATGTCGTGGTTGTAAGGCAGCAGTTTCATGGTGGCACCTCCCGGCCATGGCACAACGAAAAAACCCGCAAAAAAGGTATGGCCCTTTCTTGCGGGTTTGCGTACAGGGCTCAGCTCAAATGCCCAGATAGCTCTTCAACAGCGTCTGCAACAGCTCGTCCCGGTCCAGCTTGCGAATCAGAGCCCGGGCGTTGTTGTGGTTGGTGATGTAGGTGGGGTCTTCGCTGAGGATGTAGCCCACCAGCTGGTTGATGGGATTGTAGCCCTTCTCCTGCAAGGAGGCGTAGACGGAACTGAGGATGGAGTGAATCTCGTCGTCCTTGTTCATATTGACGCTAAACTTGCGGGTATAATCAATATCATTCATTGGGAGCACCCCCGATAAAAATCTTCCAATCCGATTCATCGGATGAAAGTATTGTACCCCAAACGGGGCGAATTGTAAAGAGGGAGGAGGAAAAAACCCGTGGCAACCCAGGAAATGGATTGCCACGGGAAATAACTTGAAAACGCTTTTTGTGTAAAAAGCCTCGCAGAGTTCCGTCGCCCGCAGGTGACGGAATAAATTGAGATTTCGTATTTTCCCAGGACATGTGCATGGGAAAATACACTTCTCAGGCCGCAAACGTGCGAGCGCAAGCGAGTGCGATGCAGCGGACTGCAACTCTCTCACGAAAATGCTCGCATTTTCGTGAAGCGTCAGCCCATACGCTTGACTGCTACCACGTAGTTGCCGTAATAGCCGCCGAACAGAGTGTCGGTGCGCACGGTGTTGCTGGTGGTAGAGGCGTGGAGCACGGTGTTGTCGCCGATGTACATCAGCACGTGAGTGGTGGGCAGGGTGCCGCCGGAGTAATCGTACTTGGAGTCGAAGATGTACACCAAGTCGCCGGGCTGCATCTCGTCCACGGAGACGAAACGACCGCTGTTGTAGTACTGGCTGGAAGAGCCGCGGGCGATGGACACGCCCAGCTGGTTGAACACGTAGTAGAACAGGCCGGAGCAGTCGAAGCTGTTGGGGCCGGCGGCCCCGTACACGTAGGGCTTGCCCAGCTGCTGCTTGGCCAGGGCCACAGCCTGCTCTCCGATGGAGGAGGTGGAGCTGTTGCCGCCGTCGTTGTTGCCGCCATCCTTGATGGAGACGTACTCAGCGCTGACATAGCCCACGCCGTTCTTGTAGGAGATCTTGTACCAGCCGTTGCTGCTGCCCAGGATGGT
The DNA here is from genome assembly GCF_002160275.1 of Pseudoflavonifractor sp. An187. Classification (NCBI taxonomy): domain Bacteria; kingdom Bacillati; phylum Bacillota; class Clostridia; order Eubacteriales; family Oscillospiraceae; genus Pseudoflavonifractor; species Pseudoflavonifractor sp. An187. The sequence goes on from NZ_NFKG01000037.1 coordinate 1,583, forward strand.
CACAGAGTTGCCCTTGTACAGCAGGCCCAGACGGGAGTAGCCGGTGCCAGCACCGGAGCGCACGTTCAGGGCGTCGGCGGTGATGGTGCCGATGGACTGGGTGTCGCTGCTGCCGGAATCGGAGCCGCCGGAATTGCCGGAGTTGCCGTCATTCCAGGTGATGTACTCAGCGCAGACAAAGGCGCTGCCGCTGCCGTAGGAGATCTTGTACCAGCCATTGCCGCAGTCGGCCAAAATGGACACGGAGTTACCATTGTACAGGTAGCCCACACGGGAATAGCCGGTGCCAGCGCCGGAGCGCACATTCAGGCAGGCGGTGTTGACGGTGCCGGTGCCAATGGGGTTGGAACTGCCGGAGTCGGAGCCGCCGGAGCTGCCGGACACCTTCACCCACTCAGCGGACACGTAGCCGGAGTAGCCGGCGCCGGTGATCTTATACCAGCCGTTGCCGCAGTCCTCCTGGATGATCAGAGTGGTGCCCTTGTACACCAGACCCTTGCTGGCGTAGCCAGTGCCGGCGCCGGAGCGGACATGGAGGGCGTCGGCGGTGACGGTGCACTGACCCACCACAGCTTCGCTGCCGGTGAGGGTCACGTCCAGCCAGTCGGCGGACATGTAGCCCACCTGATCGCCGTAAGAGACCTTGTACCAGCCGTCCAACTCCTCCAGGAGGGTGACGACGCTGTTGTGGGGGGCCAAGGTGAGAATGCTGGAGTTGGTGTTGGCCTGGCTGCGCAGGCGCAGGGCATCTGCCGTCACGGTACCGGTGCCAATGGAAGCCATGGCAATGCCGGTGGTCATGACCAATGCAAGGCCGGTGATGGCGGCGACCTTGATCAGTCCCTTCTTACTGTGCATGGGTTTCAGCCTCCTGTTGGTTTGGTTATTTTCCAGACAGGGCACGCATCAGCCAGATGGAGCCCATGTCGATGGCAGAGAACAGATCGGGGAGATCGGACTTCTTCACCACACGGTCCCGGCTCTTCAGGTCGGGGTCGGTGAGCTGAAGCTCCAGATGGACCTTGTCGGCAATCTCCAGATCGCCGGACTTGGTGGTGCTCATCACCTGGATCATAATGATATACTTATCCGCCATGGACCCGTAGTAGATCAGGTTGTCCTTGCGGCGCAGGGGATGTCCCTTGTACATGAGAGTGCTGGATTTATCAGCCATGATAGCCTCCTTAGAAGTATGCGAAAGATTCATTGTAACCAATTTGTAACTATTGTAACTCTTTGTTTCCCCTTTGTCAACCATAGATATTGTCGAAAAAGGCCCTCCTGCCACTTTTTTCAGGGCAGAAGGGCCTTTTATCAAGTTCGCATCAGAACCACGGCGAAAAGCACCGCATCCAGGATAACCAGCAGGGGAACCGTCACATAGAACTTGGGCTTTCGGATTTTGTGGTGAAACAGGTACATGCCCACCAGACCTCCGGCAGCCCCGCCCGCCAGGCAGGCGAAGAGGAGGGAGGCCTCGGGAATACGGCGGCGGCCCAGCTTGGCCATGAGCTTGTCCCAGCCGAAGAGGAGCAGGGTGAAGGCGGAGAGTACCCCCAGCCACACCAGCACCAAGTAGACAGGCTTAGTCATGGTGGAGCTGGGACTCCAGGTAGTCCTCATAGCTCATACGTTTGTCAATGAGCTTGCCATCGGGGGTGAAGTCGAAGATCCGGTTGGCCACGGTCTGCACCAGCTGGTGGTCGTGGGAGGACACCAGCACGTTGCACTTGACGGACTCCAGGCCGTTGTTCAAAGCGGCGATGGACTCCAGGTCCAGGTGGTTGGTGGGCTGGTCCAGCAGCAGCACGTTGGCCCCGGACAGCATCATGCGGGAGAGCATGCACCGCACCTTCTCACCACCGGAGAGCACCTTCACGGGCTTGAAGATGTCGTCGCCGGAGAAGAGCATCCGGCCCAGGAAGCCCCGGAGGTAGCTCTCGTGCTGGTCCTCGGAGAACTGGCGCATCCAGTCCAGGATGTTCAGGTCACAGTCGTTGAAGAAGGGGGAGTTGTCCTTGGGGAAGTAGGAGAAGGTGGCAGTCTGGCCCCACTTCACGGTGCCCTCGTCGGGCTCCCACTCGCCGGTGAGAATCTTGAACAGGGCGGTGTGGGCGTTCTCGTTGTCACCCACAAAGGCGATCTTGTCCCCGTGGCCCACGATGAAGGACACCTTGTCCAGCACCTTCACGCCGTCCACGGTCTTGGACACGTCGGTGACAAAGAGGATGTCCTTGCCCACTTCCCGGTCGGGGGAGAAGCCCACCCAGGGATAGCGGCGGGAGGAGGCGGGCAGCTCCTGGACGGTGAGCTTGTCCAGCAGCTTGCGCCGGGCAGTGGCCTGCTTGGACTTGGACTTGTTGGCGGAGAACCGGGAGATAAACTCCTGGAGTTCCTTGATCTTGTCCTCGTTGCGCTTGTTCTGCTGTTTGATGAGGTTCTGCACCAGCTGGGAGGACTCGTACCAGAAGTCGTAGTTGCCCACGTACATCTTGATCTGGTTGTAGTCGATGTCCACGATGTGGGTGCATACGGTGTTGAGGAAGTGACGGTCGTGGCTGACCACGATGACGGTGCCGTCGTAGTCCAGCAGGAAGTCGTTGAGCCACTCCACGGCGGCAATGTCCAGGTTGTTGGTGGGCTCGTCCAGCAGCAGGATGTCGGGGTTGCCGAACAGGGCCTGAGCCAGCAGCACCTTCACTTTGAGACGGGCGTCCAGGGTCTCCATGTTGTAGTCGTGCAGGTCCACCCCGATGCCCAGGCCCTGGAGAATGCGGCTGGCATCGGACTCGGCCTCGTAGCCGCCCATCTCGGCGTACTCTGCCTGGAGGTCGGCAGCCCGCAGGCCGTCCTCGTCGGTGAAGTCCTCCTTCTCGTAGAGGGCGTTCATCTCCCGGCCAATCTCGTACAGGGTCTGGTTGCCCATGATGACCGTGTCCAGCACGGTGTAGGCGTCATAGGCGTTCTGGTCCTGCTTCAGCACGGACATGCGCACCTTGGGCAGGATGGACACCGAGCCGCTGGTGGGCTCCAGCTGGCCGGAGAGGATTTTCAGAAAGGTGGATTTACCAGCGCCGTTGGCGCCGATGATGCCGTAGCAGTTGCCCCGGGTGAACTGCAAGTCCACGTGGGAGAACAGGGGGGCGCCCTGATAGCTCAGGGACAGATCAGAAACAGTAATCATGTGGGACTCCTTTATGGTGATTCAATGGTTTGTAGACATACTCCTCTATATCCTACCATATGTAACGGGAAAATGGTAGAGTGAATTTTAAGGGATTCCGGAGGGGATCGGGGAAAAGAGACAAAAAACAAGCGGGGATTTCTCCCCGCTTGTGGCTTTTGTCCATGGACCAACTCTTGACAGATTCGCAATCCTATGGTATCATTAATTGCTTTTAACATATGGTCAAAAGCCCGGAGAATACTCCCCCAGGCTAAGCACAGTATACCAGACCATACCAGGAAATGCAAGAGCGAATTTTCCGATTGTGACAACAACCCCGGGTGTGCGCAACCGTGCCCACCTGCAAAATTCTTACGAAGTGGAGCGTGATCAGCAAATGGCAAGAGCGGTCAAAGACGTCTATTACGGCAAGACCTTGCGCAAGAGCTTCGCCCGCAGCGAGGAGATTCTGGAGATGCCCTACCTGCTGGAAATCCAGAAGTCTTCCTACAAGTGGTTCTTTGAGACCGGGCTGCAGGAAGTGTTCAACGACGTGGAGGCCATCACCGACTATGCCGGGAACCTGGAGCTGAGCTTTATCGGCTTCTCCATGGACGACCCCCCCAAGTACACCATTGAAGAGTGCAAAGCCCAGGACGCCACCTATGCCGCCCCCATTAAGGTGCAGGTGCGTCTGCGCAACAAGGAGACGGGCGAGATCAAGGAGCAGGAAATCTTCATGGGCGATTTCCCCCTGATGACCGATGCCGGCACCTTCGTCATCAACGGCGCTGAGCGTGTTATCGTCTCCCAGATCGTGCGTTCTCCCGGCGTGTACTACGCCAAGAACGCCGACAAGGCCGACAACATCACCTACGCCTCCACCGTGATTCCCTATCGCGGCGCTTGGCTGGAGTATGAGACCGACCTGTCCGATGTGTTCTATGTGCGCATCGACAAAAACCGCAAGCTGCCCATCACGTGCCTCATCCGTGCTGTGGGTCCCAAGACCGACGCCGAGATTCTGGACATGTTCGGCGAGGACCCCCGCATCCTGGCCACCCTGGAGAAGGACTCCTGCAAGACCTATGAGGAGGCCCTGCTGGAGATCTACCGCAAGATGCGGCCCGGCGAGCCCCCCACGGTGGACTCTGCCGAGAGCCTGCTCAACGCCCTGTTCTTCGACCCCCGCCGCTACGACCTGTCCGCCGTGGGCCGCTACAAGTTCAACAAGAAGCTGACCATGTGGACCCGTCTGTCCGGTCAGAAGCTGGCTGCCCCCGTGGCCGACCCCTCCACCGGCGAGATCGTGGCCGAGGCTGGCGAGGTTCTGACCCGTGAGCGGGCCATGGAGCTGGACCGCCTGGGCGTCAACGAGGCCTTTGTGGAGGTGGAGGACCTGCACACCGGCACCCACATCGTCAAGGTGTTCTCCAACGGCATGGTCAACATGGCCGACTTCGTGGACTTCGACCCCGAGACCGTGGGCGTGTCCGAGAAGGTGCGCTTTGTGGTCTTGAAGGAGCTGCTGGCCAAGCGAGACGAAGAGGGCCTCTCTCAGGAGGACTTCGCCGACCTCATCCGGGAGCGCATGACCGACCTCATCCCCAACCACATCATTGTGGATGACATGATGGCCACCATCAACTACCTCAACTGTCTGGCCTTTGGCGTGGGCACCCCCGACGACATTGACCACCTGGGCAACCGCCGCCTGCGCTGCGTGGGCGAGCTGCTGCAAAACCAGTTCCGCATCGGCTTTACCCGCATGGAGCGTGTGATTCGGGAGCGCATGACCATCCAGGACCTGGACATCGTCACCCCCCAGTCCCTCATCAACATCCGTCCCGTCACCGCCGCCATCAAGGAGTTCTTCGGCTCCAGCCCCCTGTCTCAGTTCATGGACCAGACCAACCCTCTGGCCGAGCTGACTCACAAGCGCCGTCTGTCCGCTCTGGGCCCCGGCGGTCTGAGCCGTGACCGCGCCTCCTTCGACGTGCGAGACGTTCACTACAGCCACTATGGCCGTCTGTGCCCCATCGAGACCCCCGAAGGTCCCAACATCGGCCTGATCTCCTATCTGGCCTCTTACGCCCGCATCAACCGCTATGGCTTCATCGAGGCCCCCTACCGCAAGGTGGAGCGCATCTATGACGAGAACGGCAAGTGCGTGGCCGCCCGTGTCACCGACCAGGTGGAATACATGACCGCCGACGTGGAGGACGAGTTCAACGTGGCCCAGGCCACCGAGCCCGTGGGCGAGGATGGCACCTTCCTCAACCGCCGTGTGGCCTGCCGTCACCGCAACGAGATCATCGAGGTGGACTTCAACCAGGTGGACTACGTGGACGTGTCCCCCAAGATGATGGTGTCCGTGGCTACCGCCATGATTCCCTTCCTGCAAAACGACGACGCCAACCGTGCTCTGATGGGTGCAAACATGCAGCGTCAGGCCGTGCCTCTGCTGACCACCCAGGCCCCCATCGTGGCCACCGGTCAGGAGTACAAGAACTGCCAGGACTCCGAGGTGGTTGTGCTGGCCGAGGGCGACGGCGTGGTCACCAAGGTGGACGCCACCGCCATCACCGTGCGCTACGACGCCGGTGAGACCAAGACCTACAAGCTCACCAAGTTCCTGCGCTCCAACCACGGCACCTGCATCAACCAGCGTCCCATCGTCTCCGTGGGCGATCGGGTGAAGGCCCGGGACACCCTGGCCGACGGCCCCTCCACCTGCGACGGCGAGATCGCCCTGGGTAAGAACATCCTCATGGGCTTTATGACCTGGGAAGGTTACAACTACGAGGACGCCATTCTGCTCAACGAGCGGATGGTGAAGGAGGACGTGTTCACCTCCATCCACATTGAGGAATATGAGACCGAGGCCCGTGACACCAAGCTGGGCCCCGAGGAAATCACCCGTGACATCACCAACGTGGGTGAGGACGCCCTGAAGGACCTGGACGAGCGCGGCATCATCCGCGTGGGCGCTGAGGTTCACGCCGGCGACTACCTGGTGGGTAAGGTCACCCCCAAGGGCGAGACCGAGATGACCGCCGAGGAGCGCCTGCTGCGGGCCATCTTCGGTGAGAAGGCCCACGAGACCCGCGACACCTCCCTGAAGGTGCCCCACGGCGAGTGCGGCATCATCGTGGACGTGAAGGTGTTCACCCGTGAGGAGGGCGCCGAGCTGGCTCCCGGCGTCAACCAGGTGGTCCGCGTCTACATCGCCCAGAAGCGTAAGATCAGCGTGGGCGATAAGATGGCCGGTCGTCACGGTAACAAGGGTGTTGTGTCCCGCATCCTGCCCCAGGAGGATATGCCCTTCCTGCCCGACGGCACCCCCCTGGACATCGTGCTGAACCCCCTGGGCGTGCCTTCCCGAATGAACATCGGTCAGGTGCTGGAGGTCCACTTGGGCTATGCGGCCAAGGCTCTGGGCTGGAAGGTGGCCACCCCCATCTTCAACGGCGCCGACGAGAAGGACATTGCCGACACCCTGGAGCTGGCTGGCCTGCGCCGGGACGGCAAGAGCTACCTGTACGACGGTCGTACCGGCGAGCGGTTTGACAACCCTGTCACCGTGGGCTACGTGTACTTCCTCAAGCTCCACCACCTGGTGGACGATAAGATCCACGCCCGTTCCACCGGCCCCTACTCCCTGGTCACCCAGCAGCCCTTGGGCGGCAAGGCCCAGTTCGGCGGCCAGCGCTTCGGCGAGATGGAGGTGTGGGCTCTGGAGGCTTACGGCGCTGCCTACACCCTGCAGGAGATCCTCACCGTCAAGTCCGACGACGTCACCGGACGTGTGCGCACCTACGAGTCCATTGTCAAGGGCTTCAACGTGCCCAAGCCCGGCGTGCCTGAGTCCTTCAAGGTTCTGGTCAAGGAGCTCCAGGCCCTGTGTCTGGACATCCAGGTCCTGGACGAGCACGGCAACCAGATCGAGCTCAAGGACGAGGACGAGGATACCTATCAGCCCGGCCGCTTCAAGGAGGATTACGACCGCTACCAGGATTACGGCAGCGAGAGCGACTTCGCCCAGGCTGGCTTTACCATGAAGGAGACCAGCGACGACGACGATCTGTCCGTGGCCATCAATGAGAATGATACCGCCGACCAGGATGACTCCTACGGCGATGAAGACTAAGAAAGGGAGGTTGAGGTAATGAGCTACGCTGAATTTAACGCCATCCGCATTGGCATCGCCTCCCCAGAGCAGATCCGGGAGTGGTCCTACGGCGAGGTCAAGAAGCCTGAGACCATCAACTACCGCACCCTGAAGCCGGAGCGGGACGGTCTGTTCTGCGAGCGCATCTTTGGTCCAACCAAGGACTGGGAGTGCCACTGCGGTAAGTATAAGAAGATTCGTTTCAAGGGCAAGGTGTGTGACCGCTGCGGCGTGGAGGTCACCCGGGCCAAGGTGCGCCGTGAGCGCATGGGCCACATTGAGCTGGCTGCCCCCGTGTCCCACATCTGGTACTTTAAGGGCATCCCCTCCCGCATGGGTCTGCTGCTGGACATCAGCCCCCGCATTCTGGAGAAGGTGCTGTACTTCGCCTCCTATATCGTCACCGATCCCGGCCCTGACTACACCCATCTGACCAAGAATCAGATTCTGTCCGACGCCGAGTACCGCAAGCTGCGGGAGTACTACGAGGACGACTTCCAGGCCGGCATGGGCGCTGAGGCCGTCAAGAAGCTGCTGCAAGACCTGGATTTGGAGCAGCTGTCCGAGACCCTGCGTGCCCAGCTCAAGGACGCCACCGGCCAGAAGAAGGCCAAGATCGTCAAGCGTCTGGAAGTGGTGGACGCCTTCCGTCTGTCCGGCAACAAGCCCGAGTGGATGATCATCGACGTGCTGCCCGTCATCCCCCCCGAGCTGCGCCCCATGGTGCAGCTGGACGGCGGCCGTTTCGCCACCTCCGACTTGAACGACCTCTACCGTCGTGTCATCAACCGCAACAACCGCCTCAAGCGCCTGATTCAGCTCAACGCCCCTGACATCATCGTGCGCAACGAAAAGCGCATGCTCCAGGAGGCTGTGGACGCCCTCATTGACAACGGCCGCCGCGGCCGTGCCGTCACCGGCGCCAACAACCGGGCTCTGAAGTCCCTGTCCGACCTGCTCAAGGGTAAGCAGGGCCGTTTCCGTCAGAACCTGCTGGGTAAGCGCGTGGACTACTCCGGCCGTTCCGTTATCGTGGTCGGCCCTGAGCTGAAGATCTACCAGTGCGGCGTGCCCAAGGAGATGGCCATTGAGCTGTTCCGCCCCTTTGTCATGAAGAAGCTGGTGGAGGACGGCCACGCCAACAACATCAAGTCCGCCAAGAAGATGGTGGATAAGGCCTCTCCCGCCGTGTGGGACGCTTTGGAGTTTGTCATCAAGGAGCACCCCGTCATGCTCAACCGTGCTCCTACCCTCCACCGTCTGGGCATCCAGGCCTTCGAGCCGGTGCTGGTGGAAGGCCGTGCCATGAAGCTCCACCCCCTGGTGTGTACCGCCTTTAACGCCGACTTCGACGGCGACCAGATGGCTATCCACGTGCCCCTGTCCGCTGAAGCCCAGGCTGAGGCCCGCATCCTGATGCTGGCTGCCAACAACCTGTTGAAGCCCTCCGACGGCGGCGCCGTGGCCGTGCCCACCCAGGACATGGTGTTGGGCTCCTACTACCTGACCTACGAGAAGGACCCCGAGCACGATCCCGACTGTGCCTATGAGACCACCGCCGACGCCGCTGCCGCTCTGGAGCGGGGCGAGGTGGGCATCAACGACCGCATCTGGGTGCGGGACGAGGAGCTGGGCCGCTGGTACCGTACCACTCCCGCCCTGTGCGCCGAGGCTGTGGACGGCAAGGCCCGGGAGGTCTACCAGACCTTCGAGAACGACCAGGCCGCCAAGCTGGCCTACGACGAGGGCGAGCTGGACCTCCACGAGCCCATCCTGGTGCGCCGCACCGCCGAGCTGGACGGCGTGACCCAGGAGAAGATGGTGCGCACCACCGTGGGCCGCCTGATCTTCAACGAGGGCATTCCCCAGGACCTGGGCTTTGTGGACCGCAACGACCCCGAGAAGGCCTTTGATCCTGAAATCAACTTTGTCTGCGGCAAGAAGCAGCTGGGCAAGATCGTGGACAGCTGCATTGCCAAGCACGGCTTCACCGTGTCTGCCACTGTGCTGGACATCATCAAGGCCCGTGGCTATAAGTTCTCCACCCGCGGCTCTCTGACCGTGGCCATTGCCGATATGACCGTGCCTCCCCAGAAGAAGGAACTCATCGCCAACACCGAGAAGGAAGTTGTGAAGATCGAGAACCAGTACAAGCGCGGCTTCCTCACCAACGAGGAGCGGTACCGCTTGGTGGTGTCCGCCTGGGAGAAGACCACCGCCGACGTGTCCGACGCCCTGCAAAAGGGTATGGACCGCTACAACCCCATCTTCATGATGGCTGACTCCGGCGCCCGTGGTTCTGCCGCTCAGATTCGTCAGCTGGCTGGTATGCGTGGTCTGATGGCCGATACCTCCGGCCGTACCATTGAGATCCCCATCAAGGCCAACTTCCGTGAAGGTCTGTCCGTGTTGGAATACTTCATCTCCTCCAGAGGCGCTCGAAAGGGCATGGCCGATACCGCTCTGCGTACCGCCGACTCTGGTTACCTGACCCGCCGTCTGGTGGACGTCTCCCAGGAAGTCATCATCCGGGAGGAGGACTGTGGTACCCACGACGGTATCACCGTGTTCGAGATCAGCGAGAACGGCCAGGTCATCGAGCCCCTCAACGAGCGTCTCCGGGGCCGCTACCTGTGCGAGGACTTCAAGGACTTCCGCACCGGCGAGGTCCTGGTGGGCCACCACGAGATGGTCAGCGCCGACCAGGCCAAGCTCATCGAGGCCAAGCTGCGGGAGCAGGCCGAGGCCGAGGGCGATCCCGACCGCAAGGTGTCCATCCGGGTGCGCTCCGTGCTCACCTGTGAGGCCCGCAACGGCGTGTGCGCCAAGTGCTACGGCATGAACATGGCCTTCGGCGAGCCCGTGGGCCAGGGCGAGGCCGTTGGTATCATCGCCGCTCAGTCCATCGGCGAGCCCGGTACTCAGCTGACCATGCGTACCTTCCACACCGGCGGCGTGGCCGGCGGCGATATCACTCAGGGTCTTCCCCGTGTTGAAGAGCTGTTCGAGGCCCGCAAGCCCAAGAAGATGGCCCAGCTGGCCGAGATCTCCGGCACCGTCTCCATGGAGGAGGCCAAGCGTGCCACCCTGTGCAACGTCACCATCACCGCCGACGACGGCGAGGTGGTCACCTACGCCATTCCCTACAGCGCCGGTATCCGGGTCAAGGCCGGAGACCGTGTGGTCAAGGGTCAGGAGCTCACCGACGGTGCTCTGTCCCCCCACGACGTGCTGCGGGTACGTGGTGTGGACGCCGTTCACAACTACCTCATTCAGGAAGTTCAGAAGCCCTACCGTCAGCAGGGCGTAGATATCAACGACAAGCACATCGAGGTTATCGCCCGTCAGATGATGCGCAAGGTGCGTGTGGAGGACGCCGGGGATTCCACCCTGCTGTCCGGCTCCACCGTGGATATCATCGAGTACAAGGACGCCTACAAGGCCGTGGAGGCCCGCATCGCCGCTGGCGAGAAGCAGGAGACCGGCGAGGACCTGCGCCTGCCCACCTGCACCCGTCTGCTGCTGGGTATCACCAAGGCCTCTCTGGCCACCGAGTCCTTCCTGTCCGCCGCCTCCTTCCAGGAGACCACCAAGGTGCTCACCGAAGCCGCCATCAAGGGTAAGGTGGACCACCTGCTGGGCCTGAAGGAGAACGTCATCATCGGTAAGCTCATCCCCGCCGGTTCCGGCCTGGCTGCCTACCGCAAGTATGACAAGATCGAGGACGAGATGCCTCAGGAGGAGAGCCGCTTTGACGCGGTCAACGCCGCCGCTGAGGCCGCCCGGGACGCCGAAGAGCCCGTGGAAGAGGACGTGGACCACGCCCCCGAGGAAGTGGAGGAGGACGAGATTCTCTCCATCTCCATTGAGGGCGATGAGGAGTAAACTTCCATTCAATTAAGATTCCCACCGCTGTACACGCAGCGGTGGGAATTTTTTTGCCTTTGGGGCCTTGACAAACTCGTTAGCCTGTGCTAACTTATAGGCAGTTAGCAAGAGCTAACCAAAGGAGGACCCACCATGCAACCATCTCTGGATCAACTGTTTGCCACCCACTGTGCCCCGGCCTTGGCCGGTGTGGTCCCCGCCAACCTCATCTCTCTGCGGCGTGGAGATGTTCCACACTTGGAGGAAGAGCTGCGGAAGTATCAGCAGGCCTTTGCCCGCCGGGGTGTGAAATTTGACCGCCTGTGCTCCTGCACCAACCGAGAGCTCATTTTGGTCTATCGGCCCCAGCTCATGGCCCAGGCCCTGGAGCGAGACGGGGTAGAGGAGATTCTCACTCCCTGGGGCTACGACCTGAGCCGTCCAGTGGAGGAGATTTTGGCCCACCTGGGCCTTCGTGTCCGGCAGGGCGGGTCTTTTCCCCACGAGATTGGCCTCTTCCTGGGCTATCCGGTGGAGGATGTGGTGGGCTTTATCGAGAATCAAGGGCAGAACTTCAAACTGTGCGGCCCGTGGAAGGTGTACGGGGATGTGGAAGCTGCCCAGCAGTGCTTTACCCGGATGCAGAAGGTGAGCCAGAAAATCCGGGAGCGAATGGAGCAGGGGAATACCTTGTTTCAGGTATTTGCAGTGGCATAATTTGCAAAGAACTACCGCGCTCAAAGGCTCCCCTGTGTAAGGGGAGCTGTCTGCGAAGCAGACTGAGGGGTTGACCGTCTAACCACCTAAGATTTCGGCTTGCCAGCCTGGTGGGGACGCTTCCCGCTGGGGGTTTCTTTTGAGCGGGCAAAAGAAACCAAAACCCGCTTAGGGCGTTCCCCCCTAAGTACCCCCCTGGGGTACGAGGCTGGGAATGCGTCAAGCCTATGTTCGGCCCGTGACCCTTGCTGTGGCCCCTGTTTGTGCCACCACACCAGGCCTCTCTGGGCAGCTGGCCCTATAGCTGGGTGATTTCCACCTCCGGGCCTACCGTGATGAGTGCGGCGTTCCCGCCGCCGGAAGCCTGGCTTCCGATAGCTGGGAACAGCGGCTCACCAGGGTAAGGCCCTGGCGATAGAAGGATTGTTTTTCAGAGAAGTAGGTATGTTCTGTAGAATCTCCACGCCATCCATGTGACCCTACCGGGCCAAGGGCCGAGAAGAGAAGAACGCAGGGGCTCCCAGTACCGCGGGGTGGATTCCACAAGGCGGGGGAAGGTCCCGCCTTTGGCGATTCTTTCCCCGATTTCTCATCGGGGAGAAATCGGGCATAAGCGGAGCGTCCCCGGCTGGGGCGCTGTTCTCTGCCTGAGAAATCGGAGAAGAGCAAGCCTTCACCCTAAGCCCTGACGGACTGCATCTCTCCCAGAGGGAGCGGAGAAACATATTCACTCAACGAGTCATATCAAATGATATATCTTTTAGGAGGTCTTACACATGAGCAAAGTAGCTGTGATCTATTGGAGTCAGACCGGGAACACCCAACAGATGGCCCAGGCCATCGCCGAGGGCGTTACCGGAGCCGGGGCGGACTGCGACCTGATGGAGGTATCCGCCGTCACCCCTCAGCAGGCCCTGGAATATGAGAAGCTGGCCCTGGGCTGCCCCGCCATGGGGGCGGAGGTGCTGGAGGAGTCCGAGTTCGAGCCCTTCTTCACCCAGCTGGAGGGCCAGCTGGGCGGCCACACCGTGGCCCTGTTCGGCTCCTACGGCTGGGGCGACGGACAGTGGATGCGGGACTGGGTGGAGCGCACCCAGAGCACCGGAGCCAACCTGCTGGATGAGGAGGGCCTCATGGTCAACGAGACCCCCGACGCCGAGGCCCTGGAGGTGTGCAAGAACCTGGGCGCCCGACTGGCCAACGCATAACAAAGAAAAAGATGTGCCGTAGAGGAATGACCTTCTACGGCACATCTTTTTTACTTTTTCAGCTGATACAGGCGGCAGGGACGGCCCCCGGTGTCATAGTTGACGGTGGAGCAGGCCTCCCCACGCTCCACCAGGTAGTTGGCGTAGCGGCGCACCGTGACCACCGACAGGTTGGTCTGCTTGGAGATGGCCTCGCTGGGCAGCCCCTGGGCAGGGGCGGCGTGGAGACAGTCCCGAATGAGTTTCAGGGTGCTCTCCTGGAGCCCCTTGGGGGCGGAGCGGTCCCCGCTGTCCGGGGGCGCGAACAGCTTGTCCAGCTCTCCCTGGGTTACCGCCTGGCCGTGGACGGCCTCTTTGTGGCGGCAGAAGGTATCCAGGGCCTGCTGGAACCGCTCATAGGTGAAGGGCTTGACCAGGTAGTCCACCACGCCCATCTTTAAAAGGGTGTCCACCGAGGCGGCGTCGTTGGCCGCAGTGACCATGATGGCGTCCACGGGGATGGCCTGGGAGCGCAGAGCCCGAAGCAGCTCCACCCCGGTGCACAGGGGCATGTACACGTCCAGAATCACCAGGTCGGCGGGGTTGTGGCTCAGCCACTCCAGAGCGGCCCGGCCATCCGAGCAGGTCTGCACCACATGGAACCGGGAATCCTTCTCGGTGAACGTGCGGTTTAACAGGGAGACCATGGGGTCATCCTCTACAATGACGACTCGATACAAGGGATTCACTCCTTATCTCCGGGCAGTTCCTCCCGGCAAAAGCTGATGAAAAATGAGGTGCCCACGCCGCTCTCCGACTCCACCCGGATGTCTCCGTGGTAGGCCTCCACCACTTCCTGCACCAGGGACAGCCCGGTGCCCCGGTGGCGGCCCTTGGTGGAGGCGCCCCGCTGGAACATGGTGTTGCGCAGTACGGTGGGGATGCCGGGTCCGGTGTCCTCCACGCACAACAGCAGACTGTCCGGGTTTTCCCGGATGCTGACGAAAATTTCCTTGGTGGCGCTGCGGGACTGGTTGAGCACCTCTATGGCATTCTCAATGAGGTTGCCCAAGATGGTCACGTAGGCGTCCGGGGGCAGCCAGTCGCTGTCTTCGCTCAGTCCGCTCTCCCGGTCCAGGGTCAGGCGGATGCCCAGCTCGTTGGCCCGGCTGGTCTTGCCCACCAACAGAGCGGCCACCGACGGCTCATGGAGCTGGTTCATGATGCGGTTCACCGCCTCCCGGTGGATTTGGGTGGTGTCCATGATGTACTGCTGGGCCTTTTCCGGCTCTCCGATTTGCAGCAGACCCAAAATCACGTGGAGCTTGTTCAAAAACTCGTGGGTGTAGGCCCGCATGGCGTCCACCATGTGGCGCACGCCGGTGAGGTCGTCGGCCATCCGGGCCAGCTCGGTGCGGTTGCGGAAAATGCTCACCGCTCCGTTGAGCTGGCCGTCCTCATACAGGGGCAGGCGGTCAGCCAGCACCCGTACATGCTTTAAGGAGTTGATGCTCACGTTGTACTCCGGCTTTCCCGTGCGGAGAATGCGGTCCAGGGTGGAGCGGGGGTAGAAGTCGGACAGGGACTTGCCCAGCACCTCGTCCCGGTTGAGGGAGAACATCTCCGCGGCGGCGGTGTTGAGGAAGATGAGCTTTTTGTCCCGGTCAATGGCCATGATACCCTCCTCCAGGGCATCCATGATGTCTTCCCGCTGGTGGAAGCGGTGGACGAAGGCGTCGGGCTCATAGCCCATGAGGGAGTCCTTGATGCGCTTGGACAGCCGCAGGGCCAGGGTGGAGCCCACCACCGCTGCGGCCAAACCCACCACCGACAGGACAACCACGGTGTGGCGGGTGAGCTGGGCCATGCTGCGGAAGTACACGCCGACAATGATAAAGCCGATGATGTTGCCGTCGTCGTCCCGGACGGGGGCGTAGGCGGAGTGCTCCGAGCCCATGGGGCCGGTCTCGTCGGAGGTGTAGGGGGCGGCCCCTGCCAGGGCATCGGTCTGGGCGGTGCCGGAGTAGGGGGTGTCCACCAGATCGTGGTCCGGGGCGTAGAGCAGGTTGGACTGGGTGTCGCCCACCAATATGAGGTCAATGTCCCGGGTGTTCTGGGTGGCCTCATCCAAAAACTCCGCCAGCTCCTGGGTGGAGCGCTTCCCCTCCAGGGACTCTTGAATCAGGTCAATCCGGGAGAGAATGGAGGCGGAGTTGACCAGGGTGCTGTCTAAGGCGTCCTGACTGTTGTGGAGGGTGAAATACAGGTTTCCCGCCGTGGACAGGACGATGGAGACAATGACGACAATGAGGTTCATTCGGGTCATGCGGGCCCGAATGGAGGCCCCGGACGGTGTGGACATGAAAACTCCCCCTTTTCTATATCAGTATAGTAAAAAGGGGGGAGGCTGTCAAACCAAACCCTGGGAGAGAACGGTAAGAAATACATTCGCTGTTTTTCTTACTTTTTTTACTTTCGTAAGCCTTACGGGAAGGGGGGGAGTGGGGTACAATGGCACACGCGAAAACGAGGTGATGTGTTTGGATGCATTCAAGGAAATGCTGCTGGAAGAGCTGGGGACACCCACGGCATTTACCATCCCCCTGCTGGGCGGCATCGAGGTGTCGCAGTCGGTGGTGGTGTCGTGGATTGTCATGGCGGTGCTCATTCTGGTCTCTGTGTGTCTGACCCGGAATTTAAAGGTAGAGAACCCGGGTAAGGTACAGGTGGCCCTGGAGAGCGCGGTGGAGTTTCTCAATGGCTTTGTCAAGACCAACATTGGGGAACACTGGAGACCCTTTGCCCCCTGGCTTGGTACCGTAGCGCTGTACATCGGCTTTGCCAACATCATCGGCATCTTCGGCTTTGCCCCGCCCACCAAGGACGTGAGCGTCACGGCGGGCTTGGCCATTCTGAGTATGCTGCTGATCTACGGCTCCCAGTTTCGATACAACGGACTGGTGGGCGGCCTGAAACGGTTTGCCGAGCCCATGCCCCTGCTGCTGCCCATCAACCTGATGGAGGTGGCCATCCGGCCCCTGGCATTGTGTATGCGACTGTTCGGCAACGTGCTGGGCGCCTTCATCATCATGGAAATGCTGAAATTTGTGGCCCCGATTCTGTTCCCGGCGGTGTTCAGCATCTATTTCGACCTGTTTGACGGGTTGATCCAAACCGTTGTCTTTGTGTTCCTGACCACTCAGTTTGTGGGCGAGGGCATCAAAGAGGAAGAGTAAATCTATCAACAAAACATGGAATTAACAGGAGGAACTTATTATGTCTATCGGAATCATTGCTGCAGCTCTGTCTGTGTTCACTGGAATCGGCGCTGGTATCGGCATCGGCGTTGCCACTGGTAAGGCCAGCGAGGCCATTGCCCGTCAGCCCGAGGCCTCCGGCAAGATCAACAGCGCCCTGCTGCTGGGCTGCGCTATGGCAGAAGGTACCGCCATCTTCGGCTTCATCACCGCTCTGCTGATCATCTTTATGGGTTAAGGGGGGAGCCTCCCATGCTGGAGTTCCATCTTTCCACCATCATCTTTACCATCATCAACCTGTTGGTGCTGTATGTCATCCTGCGCAAGGTGCTCTTTGGCAAGGTCAATGCCGTGCTGGAGCAGCGTGCCCAGCTGGTGCAGCAGGAGATTGACGCCGCCCAGGCGGGCAACCGCCAGGCCCAGGAGCTGAAGGCCCAGTACGAGGGCCAGCTCCAGGACGCCCACCAGGAGGCGGCCAAGATCGTCTCCGACGCCCAGACCCGTGCCCAGCGGGTGTACGACGGCACCGTGGCCGAGGCCCAGAGCGAGGCCCAGCGGCTACACCGTGAGGCCCAGGCCCAGATCGCCACGGAGCGGGAGACCATGCTCCGCAGCGCTCGCCAGGAGGTGGCCTCTCTGGCACTGCTGGCTGCCGCCAAGGCCGCAGGCCGGTCCATGGACGGCAACGACGACAAGGCCTTTGTGGACGAATTTCTTTCGGAAGTAGGTGAGCAGGCGTGAGTGAGTTGGCCCGCCGTTATGCCCAGGCCCTCTATGGGATTTACCCCAACGAGGGCACCCTGGACCTCACAGCCAAGCGGCTGATGGAGAACCAGGAGCTGTGGGAGAGCCTTTGCTCTCCTGCGGTACAAGCAGAGGAGAAGGAGCGTGTTCTCTCCCGGCTGCCCATGCTGGACGGACACCGGATTCTGCTCAGCTTCTATTCTCTGCTGGCAGACAAGGGCCGCATGGCTCTGCTGCCCCAGATCGTGGAGGCGTTCCACGACATCGCCCTGGAGGACCGGGGTGCGGCCCGCTGCCGCCTGACCTGTGCCCGAGTGCCCCAGGAGGAGGAGCTGGAAAAGCTCAGAAAGACCCTGTGTCATCTGCACCGCAAGAAGGATGTGGTCTTTGACATCCACACCCAGCCCGACCTCATCGGCGGCTTCGTGCTGGATATCGAGGGCGTGACCTATGACAAGAGCGTCCAGGGGACGCTGACCGGCATGTTCCGGCAACTGGAAGAGAGGCGAATGGCATGAAAACCAACCCCGAAGAGATCGTCTCCATCCTGCGGGAGGAGATTCAAGGATACGACACCCGAGTGCGCCGGGACGAGACCGGCACCGTGCTGGAAGTGGGCGATGGCATTGCCACCGTCTACGGCCTGGACAGGGCGGTGTACGGTGAGCTGGTGGAGCTGGACACCGGCGTCCAGGGCATGGTGATGAACCTGGCCCGGGACAGCGTGGGCGTGGTGCTGCTGGGCAGCGAGCGAGGGGTAAAGGAGGGCACCGTGGTGCGCCGCACCGGACGTGCCGCCGACGTGCCTGTGGGCGACGCCCTGGTGGGCCGTGTGGTCAACGTGCTGGGCCAGCCCATCGACGGCCTGGGCCCCATTGAGACCACCGAGACCCGCCCCATTGAGCATGAGGCCAGCGGCGTGGTCACCCGTGAGCCCGTCAACGTGCCCATGCAGACCGGTATCCTGGCCATTGACGCCATGGTGCCCATCGGCCGCGGCCAGCGTGAGCTGATCATCGGCGACCGCCAGACCGGTAAGACCGCCATCGCGGTAGACACCATTCTGAACCAGAAGGGTCAGGATGTCATCTGCATCTATGTGGCCATCGGCCAGAAGGCCTCCACCGTGGCCCGCATCCAGGACACCCTGAAAAAGCACGGGGCCATGGACTACTCCATCATTGTCTCTTCCACCGCCAGCGAGTCCGCCCCCCTGCAATACATCGCCCCCTATGCCGGTGCGGCCATGGGCGAGTATTTTATGAGCCGTGGCAAGGACGTGCTCATCGTCTACGACGATCTGTCCAAGCACGCTGTGGCCTATCGTACTCTGTCTCTGCTCCTCAAGCGGTCCCCCGGCCGTGAGGCCTATCCCGGCGACGTGTTCTATCTCCACTCCCGTCTGCTGGAGCGGGCCTGCCGCCTGACCCGTGAGTACGGCGGCGGCTCCATGACCGCCCTGCCTATCATTGAGACCCAGGCCGGCGACGTGTCCGCCTACATCCCCACCAACGTCATTTCCATCACCGACGGCCAGATCTATTTGGAGAACGACCTGTTCTTTGCCGGTCAGCGCCCCGCCGTCAACGTGGGTCTGTCCGTGTCCCGTGTGGGCGGCTCTGCTCAGACCCGGGCCATCAAGAAGACCGCCGGTACTCTGCGTATCGACCTGGCCCGCTTCCGGGAGCTGGAGGTGTTCACCCAGTTCGCCTCCGACCTGGACCCCGCCACCCAGCAGGCCCTGGACCACGGCCGCCGTCTGCTGGAGCTGCTCAAGCAGCCCCTGTACCACCCTTTGCCTGTGAGCCGTCAGGCCGTCATCCTCTACGTGGCCACCAACGGCCTGGTGGACGACGTGCCTCTGGACAAGGTCCGGGATTTCGTCATGGACTTTGCCCAGGAGATGGAGCAGGAGCACGCCGACGTCATGGACGAGATTCAGTCCACCGGAAACCTCAGCGGTCCTGCCATTGAGACCATCCGCGGGGTGCTGGAGGACGCCAAGAAGCGGGTGAGCGCCACATGGCAAGCATAAAGGAAATCCGTACCCACATCAAAAGCGTGGAGCAGACTCTGAAGATCACCAACGCCATGTTCCTCATCTCTTCCTCGAATCTTCAGAAAGCCCGCAAGCAGCTGGCCGATGTGGAGCCCTACTTTCAAAAGATCGGCACCACCATCTCTGATATTCTCCACCACTCCCCGGAGATCAACCATATCTTCTTTGATAAGCGTCCCCACATTCCGGCGGAGAAGCGGAAGATCGGCTACATTGTCATCACCGGAGACAAGGGCCTGGCCGGTGCCTACAACCACAACATTCTCAAGCTGGCGGAGGAGAAGCTGCGCCAGTCTGCCAATACCAGTCTGTTTGTGGTGGGCCAGGTGGGACGCTCCTACTTCATGGAGCACGGCATTCCCATTGATGTAGAGTTCCTCTACACCGCCCAGAACCCCAACGTGGGCCGGGCTCGGGATATGTCGGAGACCATGCTGGAGCTGTTCCGCCGGGAACAGCTGGACGAGGTGTACGTCATCTTCACCCGCATGGTCAACTCCTTCCAGATGGAGCCCACCATCCACAAGCTGCTCCCCCTGGACCCGGACGCCTTCCCCCAGGAGGAGGAGACCAGCTCCTATAACCGGGACGTGGCCTATGTGCCCTCGGTGAAGGCGGTTATGGACCGCCTGGTCCCCGGGTATGTGAAGGGCGATCTGTTCGGCGCTCTGGTGCAGTCCTACTGCTCGGAGCAAAACGCCCGCATGACCGCCATGAAGTCGTCCAGCGACAACGCCCGGGCCATGCTGCAAACCCTGAACCTGTCCTACAACCGTGCCCGCCAGACCGCCATCACCCAGGAGATTACCGAGGTGGTGGGCGGCGCTCAGGCGGCCCAGTAACCCCACGAAATCATGACACCCGAAAGGTGAGACGATATGAAGGAAAATAGAGGAACCATTGTACAGGTCATGGGACCTGTGGTAGACGTGGCCTTTGGCGGCGGCGTCCTGCCCGAGATCAAGGAAGCCCTTGAGGTGGAGCTGGACGGGAAGCGTCAGGTCATGGAAGTGGCCCAGCACATGGGCGGGGACACCGTGCGGTGCATCATGCTCTCCCCCAGTGAGGGCCTGGGCCGTGGCATGACCGTCACCGCCACCGGAGCCCCCATCTCCGTGCCCGTGGGCAAGGGCGTCCTGGGCCGTATGTTTAACGTCCTGGGCGACACCATCGACGAGAAGGGCCCCGTGGACGCCAAAGAGACCTGGTCCATCCACCGTCAGCCCCCCGCCTTCGAGCAGCAGCGCCCGGTGGTGGAGGTGTTCGAGACCGGCATCAAGGTCATCGACCTGCTGGCTCCCTACGCCAAGGGCGGTAAGATCGGCCTGTTCGGCGGTGCCGGCGTGGGTAAGACTGTTTTGATTCAGGAGCTCATTCACAACATTGCCACCGAGCACGGCGGCTACTCCATCTTCACCGGTGTGGGCGAGCGTACCCGTGAGGGCAACGACCTGTGGCGGGACATGACCGACTCCGGCGTCATTGAGAAGACCGCCCTGGTCTTCGGTCAGATGAACGAGCCCCCCGGAGCCCGTATGCGTGTGGCCCTCACCGGCCTGACCATGGCCGAGTATTTCCGGGACCAGGAGAAGCAGAACGTGCTGCTCTTCATCGACAACATCTTCCGCTACATCCAGGCTGGTTCTGAGGTCTCCGCCCTGATGGGCCGTATGCCCTCCGCCGTGGGCTATCAGCCCACCCTGGCCAACGAGCTGGGCGCTCTGCAAGAGCGTATCACCTCCACCAAGGACGGCTCCATCACCTCCGTCCAGGCCGTGTACGTCCCCGCCGACGACCTCACCGACCCCGCCC